>JAZRRW010000059.1:0-30276 GCA_045651105.1 Lachnospiraceae bacterium | reverse complement strand
ATGGATGAAAAAATTGCGCGTATTAACGTGCTTTACCATAAATCAAAGAAGGAAGGTCTGACTGACGAAGAAAAGGCAGAGCAGCAGGCTCTGCGCAAAGCATACGTGGCAAGTGTACGCAATGCGCTCAGAGGCCAGTTAAACAATATTGATATTGAAAATGAGGATGGTAGCATTGAAAATCTGGGAGAAAAGTATGGAAAGAAGCATTGATTTTCAGATGGAGAGGAGTTCATATGCAGGAAAATTCTTTTGATTTAATTACACTTGGAGAAAAGGCCGGTGTTGCCAAGTATGAATTACAGGCTCTTACTGGCAATCAGAAAAATATAGCGCTAAGACAGGTGGCAGAGGCACTTATAGCGCATCAGGCAGAGATTTTAGAGGCTAATGCAGTGGATATTGCAAATGGAGAGGCAAAGGGCATGCATCAGGGATTATTAGACCGTCTGCGCCTGACAGAAGTCCGTATTGCAGCTATGAGCGAAGGCTTACAGCAGATTGCAGCACTGCCGGACCCTGTTGGTGAAATTATGGAGACCTTTGACAGACCTAACGGGCTTTTCATTTCCAAGGTGCGAGTACCCCTTGGTGTTATCGGTATTATATATGAATCCAGACCAAATGTGACCGCAGATGCCTTTGGTCTTTGTTTTAAAACCGGAAATGCAGTTATTTTAAAGGGCGGTACGGATGCCTTGAATTCCAATCGTGCCATTACCAATGTCATCAGAGCGGCACTGAGGGGATGTGGGCTTACTTCTGATGCCATTCAGCTGATTGACAGCACCGACAGAGCCGTAACAAGTGCGTTTATGCGTCTGAACCGGTATGTGGATGTGCTGATACCGAGAGGCGGTGCAGGTTTAATTCGTGCGGTAGTAGAAAACAGCACCATTCCTGTGATTGAGACCGGAACCGGTAACTGTCATATTTATGTGGATAAATTTGCAGATATAGATATGGCCCTTGATATTATAGAAAATGCCAAAACACAGCGTATTGGTGTTTGCAATGCCTGTGAATCTCTGGTAGTGCATCAGGATATTGCAGAGGCATTTTTACCAAGGCTTCAGGAGAGACTTGTTGCCAAAAACGTAGAAATCCGTGCAGATGAGGCAGCGTGTAAGTTTATTTTGGATTGTAAAGAGGCAACAGAGGAGGATTTTGGGACCGAATATCTGGATTATATTATTTCTGTAAAAACGGTAGCCTCTATGAAAGAAGCAATCGAGCACATTAATCGATATAATACCAAGCATTCAGAAGCTATTATTACAAGTGATTTAAGCAGAGCAAATCTGTTTACAAGTCGTGTGGATGCTGCCTGTGTGTATGTTAATGCCTCTACAAGGTTCACAGACGGCTTTGAATTCGGTTTTGGTGCAGAGATTGGTATCAGCACCCAGAAGCTTCATGCAAGGGGGCCTATGGGCTTAAAAGAGCTTACCTCTTACAAATATACTATCCTTGGTGACGGACAAATTAGAGGATAAGCCGCATACATTTTCAAAGTCCTTCATATAAATATATCAGTATTAGAATGGAGGACGAAGCATTGGAACATAATACATATAGTATGTATCAGGATATGAAGGCAAGAACCGGAGGACAACTGTATATTGGTGTTGTAGGTCCGGTCAGAACAGGCAAATCTACTTTTATTAAGCGTTTCATGGATTTATGTGTGCTCCCATATATGGAAGATGGACATGAAGCAGAAAGAGTACATGATGAACTGCCCCAGTCAAGCGGCGGCAAGACCATTACCACTACAGAGCCCAAATTTATTCCCAAAGAGGCCGCAAAAATTGTGTTAGAGGATAATATATCCATGCTGGTGCGTCTCATTGACTGTGTAGGTTATATGGTAGACGGCGCGGTAGGGCATATGGAGGAGGGACAGGAAAGAATGGTAAAAACTCCGTGGAATACGGAAAGCATACCATTCACTCAGGCCGCGGAAATCGGTACCAATAAGGTGATAGAGGATCATTCTACGGTAGGCTTAGTGATATCCACAGATGGCAGCTTCGGGGAGCTTAACAGAGATGCATACGTAGCAGCCGAGGAAAAGACCATGGCTGCTTTGGCCAGAGAGGAAAAACCATATATTTTGCTCTTGAATTCAGCCAGACCATACAGTGATGATACACTCAGACTGGCTAAGGAGCTGGCAGAAAAATACGGTGTGAATGTTTTGCCGGTAAATTGTGAGCAGCTGAAAAAAGAGGATATTCACCATATTCTGGAGGTGCTGCTGTTGGAATTCCCGCTGACAAGTGTAGAGTTTTACATGCCAAAGTGGGTAGAGATGCTGCCGCTTAATCATGAAATTAAGAGTTCTATTGTAGAAGCGGTAAAAAGCTTTATGGAGCACAAAAACACCATTAAAAAGCTGAAAAGTGAAAAAATTTCTTTGGAATCACCATATATTTCAGGAGTTACCTTGGATGCGGTGGATATGGCTACCGGTATTGCCAAAATACAAATTGGCATGGAGGAATCCTATTATTATGATATGCTTACAGAGCTTACCGGTCAGTCTGTAGCCAATGAATATGAGTTGATGGGACTTTTGAGAGATTTGGCAGAAATGAAGCAAGAATATAGTAAGGTACTGGTAGCCATGAAGCAGGTGCGAAATGCAGGCTATGGTGTGGTGATGCCCGAGCAGTCAGAAATCGTTTTGGAAGCTCCGGAGCTTATCAGACATGGCAATAAATATGGCGTCAAAATCAAAGCCAAAAGCCCAAGCATCCATATGATTCGCGCAGGAGTAGAAACAGAAATTGCACCGATTGTGGGCACCAAAGAGCAGGCTGAAGATTTGATATCATATATCAATGCGGCTGGCAACAAGGAAGATGGTGTGTGGGAGACCAATATTTTTGGCAAGACTGTGAAACAGCTGGTGCAGGAAGGCATTCAGACCAAGGTTGGCATGATTGGTGAGGAGAGCCAGTTAAAGCTGCAGGAGTCCATGCAGAAGATTGTAAATGACTCTAACGGCGGTATGGTATGTATTATAATTTAAACACAGATGTTTTATATTACAGAATATCATGATATTGTGGTTTGTTCCTTGACGGCAACAGTATGTTGTGCTATAGTTAAAACGATATTGAGAAAAGAGGTACACAGGATGACGAATTTAATTTTGTTCTTAAATTCCTTTATGTCTTATCTGCTTGTTGTAGCTGTCTTTGTACTTGTGATAGGCATAGCGATTTTTATAGGTATTAAATTACGCCAAAGACAAAACGCCTTAGATGCAGCAGAGGAAGCTGCGGAGGCTGATAATATAGGAGCTACAAATGAAGTATGATGTAATTTTATGGGATATGGATGGTACCTTATTGGATTTTAAGGTTGCTCAGAAGGAGGCGCTTACCCAGGTTTTCAGAGCCATTCATAAGCCTCTTACAGATGATATTATCGACTTGTACAGTCGTATTAATTCTGCATATTGGAAAAAGCTTGAGCTGGGTGAGGTGACCCAGCCGGAGCTTTTGGACGGCAGATTCAGGACGTTTTTCAGTGAGCTTGGCATGGAGGATATAGACGTAGAAGCAGTGCGCAAAAAATACGAAGAGGTATTGGGCAACGTATACGA
This sequence comes from Lachnospiraceae bacterium, assembly GCA_045651105.1. Taxonomy (GTDB): domain Bacteria; phylum Bacillota; class Clostridia; order Lachnospirales; family Lachnospiraceae; genus RGIG6307. The sequence goes on along the minus strand of JAZRRW010000059.1, from coordinate 26,660 downwards.
ATATATTCAGGACTCACTTAGTCTTTGTAAGATGCTGCAGCCAAAATGCAGGCAATACATAGTAACTAACGGAATAGCAGGCACCCAGCACAGGAAAATCAATCTTTCCGGTTTTGGTGATTGTATGAATGACTGTTTTATTTCTGAAGAGGTGGGTATTGAAAAGCCGAACCAGGCATTCTTTGAGTATGTTTTTGATAAAATTCCTGATTTTGACAAATCAAAGGCTATTATTATAGGTGATTCCTTGAGCAGTGATATCAAGGGTGGGGCTCTTGCAGGTATCAAGACTTGTTACTTTAATCCGGACAGATTGGAGGCACAGGGAGAATATAAACCTGATTATGAGATTGATCATCTTTGGGATGTGCTTCGGATTTTAGATTTTGTGATGTGAAATTTGTCGAATGTTATAAAAAATCGTCACTAAAATTGTTAGAAATAACAGAAAATAAAAAACTCTCGTTTACATCTTGCTTTTTGTAGACGAGAGTTTTATACTTAAATAACACAAGTTCGTGTGTTTTGCTTTGGGGAGAGATACTAGATATTGTGTTTTCGAATGTACTGATTAAGTATTATTATTTTGTGGCATTATTATTATAAAAGGAAAACAGGAGGTTATCATGAACAAGGAACTGGAGAAGGATACGTTTGATTATGGCGCTGCATATCACACAAAGAGAGATGTGCGCATTATCAAAAAGGACGGCAGTCTGGAGAAGTTTAACGTACAGAAGGTTATTAATGCTGTGGGAAAGAGTGCATACAGAGCACTGACAAGCTTTACCCACGAGGAGAAGAGCAGAATCTGTCAGCATGTAGTGGACAAGATTGATGAATTAGGTCAGGATGCTGTGCCGATTGCCTTGATGCACAATATCGTTGAGAGTGCTTTGGAGCAGGTAAAGCCTGTAGTTGCAAAGAGCTATCGTGATTATCGTAACTACAAGCAGGAATTTGTACGTATGCTGGATGACGTTTATATGAAGAGCCAGTCCATTATGTACATTGGTGACAAGGAAAATTCCAACACAGACTCCGCATTGGTATCCACCAAGAGAAGCTTGATTTTTAATCAGTTAAATAAAGAATTATATCAGAAATTTTTCATGACTACGGAAGAAATTCAGGCTTGTCGTGATGGTTATATTTATGTACACGATATGTCTGCAAGACGTGATACCATGAACTGCTGTCTGTTTGATGTGGCTCATGTGTTAAAGGACGGCTTTGAAATGGGTAATATCTGGTATAACGAGCCAAAGACACTGGATGTGGCTTTTGACGTTATCGGTGATATCGTGCTCAGTGCCGCAAGCCAGCAGTATGGCGGTTTTACGGTTCCATGCGTGGATTTGATTTTGGAGCCGTATGCAGAGAAGTCTTACCAAAAGTATAGGGAAAAATATGCCCGACTCGGTTTAAGTGAAGATGTGATAGAGGCAGAGACTGTTCGTGATCTGGAAAGAGATTTTGAACAGGGCTTCCAGGGCTGGGAGTACAAGTTCAATACCGTTGCTTCAAGCCGTGGTGATTATCCGTTTATTACTATGACTATGGGTATCGGTACCGGCCGTTTTGCCAAGATGGCATCTATCGGTATGCTTAAGGTTCGTAAGAAAGGTCAGGGTAAGGAAACCTGTAAGAAGCCGGTATTGTTCCCGAAGATTGTATTCTTATATGATGAGAATTTACATGGTCCGGGCAAACCTTTAGAGGATGTGTTTGATGCAGGTGTAGAGTGCTCCGCAAAGACCATGTATCCTGACTGGTTAAGCCTAACAGGTAAGGGTTATGTGGCAAGTATTTACAAGCAGTACGGCGAGATTATTTCTCCTATGGGCTGCAGAGCTTTCCTTTCTCCTTGGTATCGCAGAGGCGGCATGCATCCGGCAGATGAGCAGGATACTCCTGTATTCGTAGGTCGTTTCAATATCGGTGCGGTTTCTTTGCATTTGCCAATGATTTTGGCAAAGTCACGCCAGGAAAGCAGAGACTTCTACGAAGTTTTAGATTATTATTTAGAGTTAATCCGTAAGCTCCATATTCGTACCTATGCATATTTAGGCGAAATGCGTGCTTCCACCAATCCGTTAGCTTACTGTGAAGGCGGTTTCCTTGGCGGTCACTTAAAGCCAAGTGACAAGATTAAGCCATTATTAAAGTCTGCTACGGCAAGCTTTGGTTTTACTGCATTAAATGAGCTTCAGGAGCTTTATAACGGCAAATCTCTGGTAGAGGATGGTGCATTTGCCGTAGAGGTAATGGAGCATATCAATACCAAGATTAACCAGTTTAAGGAAGAGGACGGTAATTTATACGCTATTTACGGCACTCCTGCAGAGAGTCTTTGTGGTACTCAGGTGCAGCAGTTCAGACGTAAATACGGCATTATAGAGGGTGTTTCCGACAGGGAATATGTAAGTAATTCTTTCCATTGCCATGTGACCGAGGAAATCACTCCTATTCAGAAGCAGGATTTGGAAGGTCGTTTCTGGGATCTGGCAAACGGTGGCAAGATTCAGTATGTGAAGTATCCTATCGATTACAATAAGGAAGCTATTAAGACTCTGATTTACAGAGCAATGGAATTGGGTTATTACGAAGGTGTAAACTTATCCCTGGCTTATTGTGATGACTGCGGTCATCAGGAGCTGGAAATGGATGAGTGTCCGAAGTGCGGCAGCCGTAACCTGACCAAAATCGACAGAATGAACGGTTACCTGTCCTACTCAAGAGTACATGGTGATACCAGATTAAATGCTGCCAAAATGGCTGAAATAGCTGAAAGGAAAAGTATGTAGTTATGAGATATCACAATATAACAAAAGATGACATGCTAAACGGCGACGGGCTCAGGGTTGTCCTTTGGGTGGCAGGCTGTAATCACTGTTGTAAAGGGTGTCAAAACCCTGTTACATGGGATGCGGCCGGAGGATTACCTTTTGATGAAGCTGCCAAAGCAGAGATTTTCGAGCAATTAGACAAAAATTATATTTCCGGCATTACCTTTTCCGGCGGTGATCCGTTACATCCGGCCAATCGTGTGGATGTACGTAACCTTGCTATAGAAATTAAAAGTAAGTATCCGGGTAAAACCCTGTGGTTATACACAGGGTATACCTGGGAGGAAATAGCAGAATATCCGATTATGCAGTATTTAGATGTAGTGGTTGAGGGTCCGTTTATCTTAGAGAGACGTGATGTAAAGCTTCTTTGGAAGGGGAGTGACAATCAGAGAGTGGTTGATGTACAGGCTACCTTGGCTAGTGATAACATTATGGTGCCGGTATTGCATTGCGGAAATTATGCCTAAGAGTTCACGGGGGTTTTAGAGAGTACGATGAAAAAAATTGCAAGATTTCATAAGGTCAGCTTCGAACAGTTTGCAGAGGGCTTTGCCGATTATTGCAAAGATAAAGAGGTTGTTCAAAAAATATATGATAATATCAAGCTTCCTAGGCGTGCTACCAAAGGAAGTGCAGGCTACGACTTTTTTTCACCATTTGGTATTACACTGGCACCGGGCGAAACCATTAAGGTACCTACGGGTATTCGGTGTGAAATGGATTATGACTGGGTACTAAAGCTGTATCCAAGAAGTGGTCTGGGCTTTAAGTACCGCCTGCAGCTGAACAATACGGTAGGCATTATTGATGCAGACTACTTTTATTCCGACAATGAGGGTCATATTTTTGCCAAGATTACTAACGATACCAATGAAGGTAAGACGGTTGAGATTCAGGCAGGGACAGGCTTCATGCAGGGTATTTTCTTAGAATACGGCATTACCGTGGATGATGACGTGACGGATATCCGTAATGGCGGATTTGGAAGTACTACAAAAAAATAATCTTAACAACTTTATAACAACTTTCTTACAACTTTCTAATAAATTCTGGTTACGATATATTAGAAAATTGGCAAAATTTGTATTCTAGTAATATACAATGAAGGAGAATGTTATGGAGTCAACTGCACAAGGACAAAAGGCAAACACAAAAAGTTCAAAAAAAGTAAGAAATATTGTCATTTTATCAATCGAAGTATTGTTGCTGGTATTTATGGTTACTTTATTATGGTTTGTAACCAGAGCTACCGATTCAGAAAAGGGTATTCAAAAGGTTGAAATCCCTACAGAAGACATTATTATTAATGATGGTGTTGGAGAAGATGCTGAGGGAGATCTTACGGTTGAAAATGGAGAGAAGGTACCGGAGTACAGAACAATTGCTTTGTTTGGTCTGGATTCTACTGTTGGCGAGCTGGCAAAGAACACGCGTAGCGATACCATTATGGTTGCGGCTATTGATAATGATACCAAAGAAGTGCATTTGATGAGTGTTTATCGTGATACATATTTAAACCTCGGCAATGATACTTATAGTAAGTGTAACAGTGCTTATGCAAAAGGCGGTGCAAAGCAGGCCATCAATATGCTTAATATGAATCTGGATTTGGCGATTACGGACTTTGTAGCGGTGGGCTTTAAAGGCGTTATGGATGCTGTAAATGCTGTCGGCGGTGTTTATATTGACATAGACGAGGGAGAATTACAGCATATTAACAATTATCAGATAAGTATCGCTGAAAATTTAAAAATTGATTATAAACCGGTTACGAAGGCAGGCTATCAAAAGGTAGATGGTTTGCAGGCTACAGCTTACTGTCGTATCCGTCAGGTTGGAAATTATGATTTTCAGCGTACTGCAAGACAAAGAGAAGTACTTCAGGCTATGCTAGAAGAAGCAAAGAGCATGGAAATAGATAAACTGACAAAGCTAGCAAATGATGTTTTCGGAGACGTATATACCAATGTTGATTTTTTTGAAGATATTGTTCCTCTTTTAAGTGATATAGCTTCTTACAAAATTGTTGATGAAGGCGGTTTCCCAAGCGAAGAATATCGTGCAAATGCTTCTTTGGCAGGTGTAGGTTCCAGTGTAGTATGTACCAATCTTGAAGCTGCAGTAGCGGATATGCATGGTAAGTTATACCAGAAGGAAAACTATCAGGTTTCCGAAGCTTTAAAGAGCATCAGCTCAGTTATTCACAAAAATACCGATGCGTATGTAAAATAAATTTATAGTATAATAACTCCTTTTTCTGAAAAACTAATTTTAGGAAAAGGAGTTATTTTATGTCTGAGAATACTAATAAAAAGATTTCAACAAGTTTACAGGAAAATATGGATTATTTAAGCCGGGAACTCCAACTGGATGTCAGCTTTGACCTGGTGTATCGTGTCGTACATGTAGGTGGCAGAAAGGCCTGCATATACTTTATTGATGGCTTTTGCAAGGATGTTTTAATGCAAAAAATGCTGCAATATTTTATGGATATGAAAGAGGCGGATTTGCCTGAAAATGCCCATGAAATGTTAAAGAAAAAAGCACCATATGTAGAAGTAGATATGGCGGACAATTTTGACAAGCTAATTACCAATCTTTTGTCCGGTGTCTTTGTGCTTTTGATTGAGGGCTATGATCGTGCTATACTCATTGATTCCAGAACCTATCCTGCCAGAAGTGTGGATGAGCCTGCTAAGGATAAGACCTTGCGAGGCAGCAAGGATGGCTTTGTGGAAACGATTGTATTTAATACAGCGCTGATAAGAAGGCGTATCAGAGATCCACATTTGCGTATGGAAATGATGAATGCCGGAAAAGCCTCCAGGACGGACATTGTAGTCTGCTATATGGAGGACAGGGTTGATAAAAGTTTTTTGAAGGAAATAAAGACAAAGATACAAAATATTAAGGTAGATGCCCTTACCATGAATCAGCAAAGCCTTGCAGAATGTCTTTTTCCGTACAAATGGTATAATCCGTTTCCGAAGTTTAAGTATACGGAAAGGCCTGATACCGCTGCGGCACAGATTTTAGAAGGAAATATTGTTATTTTAGTGGATAATGCACCATCTGTTTTGATTATGCCTACCTCCTTTTTTGATGTGGTTGAAGAGGCAGATGATTACTATTTTCCGCCGATAACAGGTACTTACCTGAGAATCAGCCGATTTATTATCACGGTCCTGACGTATCTGATAGCCCCGTTGTTTCTGCTATTAATGCAAAATCCTGAGTGGATTCCGCCGCAATTTCAATTTATAGCGATTCAGGGTAATATAAATGTCCCAATTATATGGCAGTTTTTAATTTTGGAGCTGGCGATTGACGGTCTCAGACTGGCAGCGGTTAATACACCAAGCATGTTAAGTACACCGCTAAGTATTTTGGCAGGTCTTGTACTTGGTGAATTTTCGGTTAAAAGCGGTTGGTTTAACGCGGAAGTAATGCTGTATATGGCATTTATTGCCATTGCAAGCTACACCCAGCCAAATTACGAAATGGGTTACGCCCTGAAGTTTATGCGTATTATAAATCTGATTCTGACTGCTATATTTAATGTATGGGGCTTTGTGGCCGGTATTGCCATACTGCTTGTATCGCTGGCAGGCAACAAAACCATATCTAAGCAGGGATATTTGTATCCTTTAATACCATTCGATTGGAAGAAACTGAAGAATTTAGTTGTAAGATTGCGACTGCCGGGTTCGAGGGAGTAAAGATAATGAATGCCCAAACTATGATACAAAGACTTGCCGGTTGCAATTTTTTGAAGAAGCATCATGGTTTGGGCATTTTTATATAAAACAACTCATATAATATAGCAAGTGAAGCCCCGGGGTTTCACAACCTAAAAACTACATTATTTGCAAGGATTCGGATTGCAGTCAAATCCAGGGTTAAATGCGTAGAAGTTCTTTGCGCTCAGCTTATCCTGTGTTATGCGAAGTGCTTCGCCAAATCTCTGGAAATGCACGATTTCGCGTTGACGAAGGAAGCGGATAGGAGCGATAACGTCCGGATTATCTATCATGCGCAAAATATTGTCATAGGTGGTACGAGCTTTTTGCTCAGCGGCCATATCCTCATGCAAATCCGTAATAATATCGCCCTTGCTTTGGAACTGGTTTGCATTAAACGGAACACCGCCGGCTGCCTGCGGCCACAGACCTACTGTATGGTCTACGTAATATTTGTCAAAGCCTGCCGCCTGAATTTCTTCCATGGACAGGTCCTTTGTCAGCTGATATACGATGGCACCTACCATCTCGAGATGGTTTAATTCTTCCGTGGCTATATCATTCAGCAAACCTGCCACGTCGCGGTGTGGTGTGGCAAATTTCTGAGAGAAATATCGCATACTTGCTGCCAACTCGCCATCCGGGCCGCCAAACTGGCTGATAATAATCTGAGCGGATCTTGCATCCGGCTTACAGATTTTTACAGGAAATTGTAATCTTTTTTCATACTGGAACATATATTAGCACACTCCTTCCCAAGCATTTGGTTCGTTGCTCCATTCCCATTCCCTGCTGCAGTTAGACTGGGTAGCGAACAGTGGACCATAATTAGCAGCAAATTCTTCACGCAGTTCACACAATATCTTTGCATAATGACGATAATACTCTAAAGCGTTTTTGTCATTTGGATGGGTATTCAAATATAATTGCATATCCATTAAGAGGAAATCTATCATACTTATTTCATATAATGCGGTGCATTTATCTTTTCTAGCCATTATTTCATACACCTCCTGCCTTCAAAAGGTTTTATTAATTCAGGGAAAATAGTACCGGCCTTGAAGCCATCTTCCAAATTTTCACAAACCCTCGTAGCGTGCTGCCATGGAACATATGACATGCCAAGCGGGAAATTTTCTAAATGCTCATCAAAATACTTATCTTGCATAGGACATCCTTTCCGTCATATAGACATATTAATTACTATTATAGTATGTAGGATTTCCGCAAAGGTGCAGTTTGTATGTGTTGTAAATTCTGTCAGAATTTAAATTAAGGGTTGTGAATTGGCAAACTTTGTTATATACTAATAAACAGGAAATTTTGACAATAAATTAAAGAGAGGGACAAATCTATGACCAAGATTAGAACCAGATATGCACCGAGTCCGACAGGCAGAATGCATGTTGGTAATTTACGTTCTGCATTATATGAATTTTTAGTTGCAAAGCATGAAGACGGAAGCTTTATGCTTCGTATTGAGGATACTGACCAGGAGCGTTTTGTAGAAGGTGCAGTTGATATTATTTATCGTACTTTAGCAAAGACAGGCCTTATTCATGATGAGGGACCTGATAAGGACGGTGGTTTTGGACCATACGTGCAGAGCGAGCGTATGAAGACCGGTATTTATATGAAGTATGCCAAGGAGCTTATTGATAAGGGACAGGCATATTACTGTTTTTGTGACAAGGAGCGTTTAGAGAGTCTGCGTCAGTCCATTGATTTGAGTGAAGGCAGCAAGGAGATTACCGTATATGACAAGCATTGCTTAGGCCTTTCCAAGGAAGAGGTAGAGGCAAATCTGGCAACAGGTAAGCCATTTGTTATCCGCCAGAACAACCCTACAGAGGGCACTACTACCTTCCATGATGAGCTTTATGGGGATATTACCGTAGACAATGCAGAGTTGGATGATATGATTTTGATTAAATCTGACGGTTATCCTACTTATAACTTTGCAAACGTTGTGGATGACCATACGATGGGCATTACCCATGTAGTGCGTGGTAACGAGTATTTGTCCAGTTCACCTAAATACAATCGTTTATATGAAGCCTTTGGGTGGGAGGTTCCAACCTATATTCATTTGCCGCTTATTACCGATGAAAATCACAAGAAATTATCAAAGCGCAGTGGTCATTCTTCCTTTGAGGATTTGATTGAGCAGGGCTTTTTGACAGAGGCGGTTGTAAATTACATTGCATTACTTGGCTGGTCTCCGGAGGACAATTGCGAAATCTTTACCCTGGAGGAGCTGATTGAAAAGTTTGACTACAGACGTATCAGCAAGTCTCCGGCAGTGTTTGATATTCAGAAGCTGAAATGGATGAATGGTGAGTATTTAAAGGCTATGGATTTTGACAAATTCTTTGAGCTGGCTGAACCTTATTTAAAGGAAGCGCTTACAAAGGACTTTGACTTAAAGAAAATTGCCGCCATGGTAAAAACACGTATCGAGATATTTCCTGATATTGCAGCATTGGTGGATTTCTTTAATGAATTACCGGAGTATGATATTGCCATGTATGCGCACAAGAAAATGAAGACTACCGAAGCGTCTTCTTTGGAAGTATTAAAGGAATTGCTTCCTAGATTAGAGGCTCATGACGAATATACCAATGATGCTCTTTATGCACTTTTAGTAAAGTATGTAGAAGAAAAAGGCTGTAAGAATGGCTATGCCATCTGGCCTCTCCGTACTGCAGTCAGCGGCAAGCAGATGACACCTGCCGGTGCAACTGAGATTATGGAGATTATCGGTAAAGAAGAGTCCATTGCCCGCGTGAAGAAGGGTATTGCACTCTTAGAGGCTTCTCTTGGCTAATCAGATTACGAAGGCACAGGAGTGTGCCATCAAACACCACAAAGGGGCCTGTCTTGTTTTGGCAGGTCCCGGCAGTGGAAAAACCTTTGTCATCACAGGCAGACTTGTTCATATGGTACGGGAGTATCAGATACCCAGTGAACATATTCTGGTTATTACCTTCACCAAAGCAGCCGCTATGGAAATGGAACAGCGTTTTTTAAATCTTCTGCCGGACGCACATCCGTGGTTTGGTACCTTTCATTCCTGCTTTTATTATATTCTTAAACATTCTTATACATCGATTCCTAATCGGTTTATTTCCACAGAAGAAAAGCATCGTATCCTTAGAGAGATTTGTGACGAAGTGCTGGACAAGGATATAGATATTGAATTTGAAGAGGTGGAGCGTTTGCTTAGCCTATACATGAATAATGGCCTTTCTATGCAGAATATGACGGAATATGCAGATTTAAAACAGAGTGACCTGCGCAGTCTGTATCGTAGCTATCATTTGGCTCTGAAAGATTATGGCTATATGGATTTCGATGATTTAATGCTGTGCTGTTATCAGCTGTTGAAGGATAATACAGAGGTAAGGGAACGTTGGCAGAAACAGTTTCCGTATATTTTAATTGATGAATGTCAGGACATGAATGTAATCCAGTATGAAATTCTAAAGCTTCTCACCGGTTCGGAGCGAAATGTTTTTATGGTAGGAGATGATGATCAGTCCGTGTATCGTTTTAGGGGTGCCAGAGTGGAGCTTATGCAGCGGTTCTTGGAGGAGTTTAAGCCGGTAGTACAAATTCAACTGGATATGAATTTCAGAAGCACCAAGGGGATTGTGGAAGGCAGTCAGCAGGTCATTGCTTGTAATAAAAACCGATTTGAAAAAAAGATTTGTGCCTTTAACACAGAAAGAAGCGGTTTGCATATATCTGACTACGAATTAAGACATGATATGTATGAAAATGTATTCCAAACACTCCAAAAGGCGCAAACAGGCACTTTGAACAACTATGCCATCATTTACCGCACCAATCAGGAATTGCGGAGAATGGCTTATAAACTGCGCCAGAAGGGCATTCCATATTTATCCAGGGAGGACCAAAAGAGTATTTTTGATGAGGATTGGTATCTGGACATAGAAGCATACATGCGGCTTGGAACAGGAAGTAAGGAGCGGCAGTACATATTAAGGGTAGCCAATAAGCCCAATCGTTTTATAAAAAGAGAACAATTAGTGAAATATGCAAAGCTTCCGGAAGTCTTAGAACAGCAGGTTAAGCATATAGGTACCATGCGGCCATATCTTGCTATCAAATATATCTGGAGTGGTATTGGTTACGGCAGGTGGCTGGAAAGACAGCTGGGGATGGATACGGAACAGTGGGACGCCATTAACGAACAGCTGGAAGAAATTACCCGGGAATTAAAAGGGTATACCAATCTGCAGGACTGGCTTTGTCATGTGGAGGAGGACAGGGCATTGCAAAAAAGCTTACAGAAGCCTAAGGTCAAAGAACAGTCAGATGGAGTCCATCTTTTGACCATGCATGCCTCTAAGGGGCTTGAATTTGATACCGTATATTTGCTGGATGTAAATAAAGGCAAAATTCCTAAAGGCTCAAAGCTCTCAGAGAAAGAGCTTGAGGAGGAACGCAGACTCTTTTATGTAGCCATGACTCGTGCCAAAAAGCATTTAAATATATGTTTTGTACGAGGGACTAAGGACCACGTGCTGCAACCCTCTGTGTTTATTGAACCGATAATGTGAGGGAAGGTAAAGATTTGTAGCACAGTTTGGGCAGAGAACCATATCACACAGTTCTCTGCCCAAACTGAAATTGTATTATTCCTCTTCAACTACTTCGTCGAATTCAACAGAATCTAAGAATTCATCGAAAGCGTCAGCAACCATTTCGTATTCATCATCGTCATCGATGTAATCCAGAACAGGCTCTTCATTAGGGTCGTCAGGATTTTCGGAATAGCGGTAGAACCAAACCTCTCCGTCCTCATTCTCTCCGTTTTCGTCTAACGGTAATAATACGATATAATCTTGGCCATCAACCTCTAAAATAGTAACGATGGAGCAAACTACTGTAGAATTGTCATCTAATTCTAAGGTTACAGTCATTTCTTCCTCTGCGAAATTATTGTTATTTGCCATAATAGCCTCCTTGTATGGTATCTAGTAAGATTAAATAACAGTTATTTGACTGTTATTATAACAATTTTACTATTTTTATTTTCATTATGCAATATTTTCTTTCAATTTTATGGATATATATGGTATACTTATGCAAAGTAGCAACAAAAACAGGTTAAACTATTCTATACAGGTCATGAAAAGAGGTACAAAATGTCAGAAGAGTACAGCGTTTTACCATTAAGTCCATATCCGTTAGGAGTCAGGCGGGAAGGCAGTGATATTTTGGTTTCCATTATATCAGATGAGCCGGATTGCGGTATTATACTTTATAATACTGAAAATGAGGAGATGGAGTCTGTAAAAATTTCTTTTCCTGAGAGTCTGCGGATAGGGCATATTTATGCCATGAGGCTTGAAGGCATTCCTATGTGTTACAACGGATATCGTGTTTATAAGGGAGATAAAAATTTTCCTGATGAATATGGCAGGTGTTATGTAAGGCAAGCATATGGTGTGCCGATATTTCAATCACAGATGATGGGGCTTTTGGAGCAGCAGCCTTTTGACTGGAATGGAGATAAGAAGCCAGAGGTGGCATTTTCAGACGCTGTTTTTTATGGTCTGCATGTGCGAGGCTTTACCATGGGTGAGGGTAGTGATTGTGATCACAAGGGCACTTTTGCAGGAGTAAAGGAAAAGCTTGATTATTTAAAGGATCTGGGTGTTACATCACTTTTGTTGATGCCGGCATATGAATTTATAGAAAATGAGCGGCCCCAGCCTATTGCAGCAGGACAGGGTCAGTTATTGCAGCCCAGAACCGCATTAAATACTTTAAATTATTGGGGGTATAAAAAGGGCTATTATTACGCACCAAAGGCTTCTTATGCAGCAGGATCGGATCCTTGCACAGAAATGAAGCAGCTGGTAAGGGCTTGTCATGAAAAGGGAATGGAGCTTTTTATGCAGTTTTATTTTCCGGAGGATATTCCGGAGACGGAGATTGTTCGTGTGTTTAATTATTGGGTGATGGAATATCACGTAGATGGTTTCCGGGTTATGTCAGCAGCTCGCATCAATATAAATCTGATTAAAAACGAGCCATTACTTGCAGAGACGAAGCTTATTTACGAAGACTTTGAAGATAGAGCTCATCAAGGGATGCCTTTTACACAAAAAAGCAATAAGCGTCATTGTATTTATCTTGATGATACGATGAGAGATTATCGTCGCTTTTTAAGAGGCGATGAGGATACGCTTAGTGGTGTGAAGTATCATTTTCGCAAGAATGGCAGTAAGATAGCCTTTTTAAACAGTATTGCAGATTATAATACCTTAAGAATAGCTGATATGGTTTCTTATAGCCGCAAGCATAATGAAGCTAACGGAGAATACAATAAGGATGGAAGTGATTATAATTACAGCTGGAACTGCGGTGTGGAGGGACCGACTGCAGACAGTACTGTTTTGCAGTTAAGAATTCGCCAGATAAAAAACGCATTAACTCTGGTGTTTTTAAGTCAGGGTACGCCATATTTGTTTATGGGGGATGAAATGGCATTCTCACAGCTTGGCAATAACAATCCTTACAATCAAGATAATGAGATTACCTGGTTGAATTGGCATAATTTGGAGCAATATGAGGAAATATATGACTTTGTAAAAATGTTGATTGCATATAGGAAAAAACACAAAATTCTTCATATGAATCATTATTTAACAGGCAGAGACAAAATGGGATATGGTGTGGCGGACATTTCTTTTCATGGTCTGGAGGTCTATAAGCCGGAGGAAGCACCTTCAGTCAGGGAACTGGGAGTATTACTGTGTGGCAGATATGCAGCTACGTGTGAAAACGCATCTGACACGGTATCTGACAAATCAATTTATATAGCCTTTAATATGTATTGGGAAAGTCAATGCTTTGAATTGCCGCAATTAAAAAAAGAGGCAGGAAACGAAGCTTGCTGGCAAGTGGCATTTCATACTGCTGAGGAGAAGGTTGAAGTGCGTGTAAAACAATGGCAAGCAGCCTATGGCAGGAAGGAAAATACAGATTTAAAGCAGGAGTGTATTGTGGTTCCACCGAGAACCATTGTTGTACTGGAAGGTTAAGAAGAAATTCTTTTGACACCATTAAAGGCAAATATGCATAGAATACAGTAAAAGATAAATCTTTGAAAGGATTTTGGAACAATGAATTGTATTTGGCTTTTACTGCTTCTTTGTTGCTGTGGAAATAACGGCAACTGTGGCAACACATGGTCTGATGGCTGTGGAAATAATAACTGGAGCAGCGGATGCAATAACTGCAGACGTTGCGGCAATAACTGGGATTATGACAATTGGAATAATCGCAGCAATCGCAATAACGGCTGCGGTTGCAATAATGACAACGACTCTGTTTGTGAAAATGTCTGCGAGGCTGTTCGTGAGGCTGTCAGAGATTCTAAAAACGACAGAGATGATCAGGATTGCGGATGTCACAAATCATTTCCCTTTACTTCCTACCCGGTATTAGATAATTGTGATTAATTGAATGGAATATCCTTTGCAAGGGGCCTGTGATTTTTTCATAGGCCTTTTTTGTAGTAGTTTCTTGACTTTATATACGTACGGTGTTAAACTGATTTTATGTAAATTTTGGAGGAAATCATTTATGTTAGACGGAAAAAAAGTATTATTCAGTGGTATGCAGGCTACCGGTAACCTGACTTTGGGAAATTACCTGGGAGCATTAAAGAATTGGACCACTTTAACAGATGAATATCAGTGCTTTTACAGTGTTGTAGATATGCATTCTATTACAGTTCGTCAGGATCCGGCAGAGCTTAGAAAGCGTGCCAGAAACTTACTGACCCTGTATATTGCGGCAGGCTTAGATCCTGAGAAGAATTGCTTATACTATCAGTCTCATGTAAGCGGACATGCTGAGCTTGCATGGATTTTAAATTGCTTTACATACATGGGTGAGCTTAATCGTATGACCCAGTTTAAGGATAAGGCAGCAAAGCATGCAGACAATATTAATGCAGGCTTATTTACCTATCCTGTACTTATGGCTGCAGATATCCTGTTGTTCCAGTCCGATGTGGTGCCTGTTGGCAAGGATCAGCTTCAGCATTTGGAGATTACAAGGGATATTGCGGAGCGCTTTAATGGTATTTATGGGGACGTATTTACGATTCCGGAAGCCTACATCGGTAAAGTCGGTGCCAAGATTATGTCTCTGCAGGAGCCAACAAAGAAGATGAGTAAATCCGATGAAAATCCCAATGCCAGCATTTACCTGATGGATGACCCGGATACCATTATCCGCAAATTTAAACGCGCGGTAACGGACTCAGAAGCTTGTATTCGTTATACAGACGACCAGCCGGGTATCAAGAATTTAATTGATATTTTCAGCGCTTGTACCGGTATGAGTGCTGAGCAGATCGTGGCTGATTATGAAGGCCAGGGCTATGGTGACTTCAAGCTGGCAGTTGGCGAGAGTGTAGTGAATGTGCTTAAGCCGATTCAGGACAGATACACCGAGCTTCAGAAGGACAAGGGGTATCTGGATGGCATTATTAAGGCCAATGCAGAGAAAGCACAATATTATTCCAATAAAACTTTGCGCAAGGTTCAAAAGAAGATTGGTTTTCCTGAGCGCGTAAGATAGGAGAAGATGTTGAGAGACATTTGTAAGGATTTAAAAGAATTATTTCAAAATAAATTTTACTGTATTTTGCTTTTAATTATTGGTATTTGCACATATGGTTTTGTAATTACACATTTCAGCATTGGTATCGATGATACAGCCATTCCCATGTATTTTGAGGAGGGCTTAGCCCCATATGTAGGAAGGTGGACCTTGTATATGATTAACAAGGTTATACCATTAACGAAGCTGTCTCCCTTTTTGGTAGAAGCTGTGAGTATGTTTATGATGCTTATTTCAGCTTCACTTTGGTGTGTTCTGTGGAAGAGAATTATATCAAATGTACTGGAAGTGCCTTGGTGGATATATCTGCTTGTTGCAGGGATTTTTGTGACTTGTCCTCTTATTAGTGAGGTATATGTTTTTTATCTGCATAATGGCATTTGCATAGCATATGGTTTGACTGCCTTGGGATTGCTTTTCTTTATGAAGAGCTTAGAGAAAGTTCAGAATACTAAAGCTTTGGTAAAATACAGTGTGTTCTCTGGACTGTTTTTAGTTGTTGCTCTGGGATGTTATGAGTCGTTTATGATTGTTTTTGTCATGGGAGCAGTTTTGGTGTTTATATTACTCAGATGCTTCTATGGTAGCAAAGGAGAGGGCGTTGGATATCATGCAGGGTTTGGCAAATGGGTAGCTGCAGGTGCACTTGCTGTTGGAACAAGTCTTATCAGCAGGACGATTTTTTTGAAAGTTTTAAATGCAGTCAATGACTTTAGTGCATTTGATTATTTAAACGTTACACAAAGAGGGCTGTTAAGCGGCATGTTTATTCCGATGGAAGAGCTGATAATGAATATAAAACGCTTTATTATGCTTTATTATGTTAATGCGGTATGTTATCTTCCGATCACTGTTTTAGTGTGCGCTTTTGTTGTAATGGGAATAGGAGCTTTGACATACAGTATCAAAAAGAAGGATTGGATGATTTTAGCTGCTTTTATTGCATTGCCTATTTTACCGGTTTGTTTGACGATCCTTGAAGGTTATACTACAAGATACAGAACTTGTCAGTATGTACCAATTGTATGCTCTTTTGCAATGTTGTTTGTGTTTATTATGGTATTAAAGGCTGGACGGAAGTGGTTATTATCTGTCTGTGGAGTGTTGTGTGGTTTATTGGTAGTAGTTCAATGTATCAATATGAACCAGTGGTTCTATATAGACCATCAGAAGTATCAGCATGCAAAGAGTGTTATGGTCGGTGTTGCAGAGGATTTACAAAAGCTTGATAATTGTGAGAAACCGATTATTTTTACCGGAGGATATCCGGTTCCGGCTGAAATTACTGAAAAAGCATATGTTTCCTTTCATTCAAAGAAATATCGGCTTATATATTTGCTTACGGACTGGTTTGACCCGCATTTAAGAGAGAAATATTACAGTACTACGAATAGCGGCTATGCCTTTGCTGAAATGCCGTATATGTCTACGCTTCAATGGGGACTGACAGCCTTTGACGGTACATCTAATCAATTGATAGAATTTCTGAAGATGCATGGATATACCTTTCATGGTGAGAAGGATATGTCTCGAATATCAGAGGCAATAAAAATACGTGAGTCTTTATCCATGCCATGTTATCCGGAGGAAGGATATATTTTAGAGTGTCAGGATTATATTATTGTAAATTTATCGAATTATTTTAACTGATAAAAAAACTGCGTGTTATGCACAAGTAAAGCATAATACGCAGTTTATTAATTAATAAAAAATTAATTTAGGATATCTCCCATATCCTCCGGCAACTCCTGCTTAAAGTACATTTCCTCCAATGTAATTGGATGTATGAACTGTAATGAGTAGGAGTGCAACGCCTGTCTCTGAATCAGGGTGCAGTCAGTACCATATAGGTCATCACCTATCAGCGGGTGTCCGATATGCTTCATATGAACTCGGATTTGATGGGTGCGGCCGGTTTCTAACTGAAGCTGAATTAGCGAAATTCTCTTATCAGCATGATGTGAAATACGCCTGAAGTGGGTCACCGCATGCTCACCTTTTTCAAAATCAACGATTCTTTCTATGGTAGAACCCTCTTTGCGGGCGATAGGAGCGTCAATAACGCCTTTTTCGGGCAGCATGCCATTATCCTTGCATATGGCGAGGTAAGTGCGCTTAATAAGCCGTTTAGATACCATGTCAGACAGGATGCCACTGGCAAGCTGGTGTTTGCAAAGGATAGTAAGTCCTGTAGTGTCACGGTCCAAGCGATTTACACAGCGGAAGATAAAGGGCTTGTTCTGGGTAGCAAAGTAACCGGCAATGCCATTGGCAAGGGTGCCGGTGTAGTGGTTCTGGCTGGGATGTACGGGCATATTGGCCGGTTTGTTCACGACAAGAATGTCCTCGTCTTCATATACAATATTAATATTCAGTTTTTCCGGCACTATCTTTTCAGAGCTTTCATTTTCTAACAGTTTTACAGTCAAAATATC
Source organism: Lachnospiraceae bacterium (assembly GCA_045651105.1). Lineage (GTDB taxonomy): Bacteria > Bacillota > Clostridia > Lachnospirales > Lachnospiraceae > RGIG6307. The sequence continues at coordinate 8,963 of JAZRRW010000059.1, read as the reverse complement.
TCCAGAAGATATTTTTTGATTGACGTATGCCCATACGCCGTTCAACAAAATACCTTCCGGAGTCTTTTTTAAAGCAATAATTGCTTTATCTGTATAAAGTTTTTTCTTTAAGAACTGCAGAATCGTATTACCCTCGAAGTTAGCATCTATGTGATAAGTTATAATACGTTCCATTTTAACTCCTCTCAGACGTCCGGCAACTGCTATTTAAATTAATGACTCTTTACCTGCTTCCACAGATTGTTGTAGAGTGTATCCACGTCCTCTCCAAGATATTGATATACCTCCAGATCGTAGTCCTCCAGATTTGGAAAAGCAATTTTGGAATTTTGCATTTCTTCGTCCAACATTTCGATAGCTGTGGTATTAGGGATAGAGTAGGTAATATACTCAAAATTCATCACAGCAATATCCGGTCTGCAAAGGAAATTCAAAAATTTCTCTGCATTTTCCACGTGCTTGGCATTCTTAGGGATAACCCAGGAATCCTGCCATACATTGGATCCTTCCTTAGGAACTACATATTCCAAATCAGGGTTTTCAGATTGGGTATACAGGGCTTCGCCGGAGTAAATGATGCCGATAGCCGCTTCACCGCTAATCATCTTATCACGTACCTGGTCTACCACATATGCCTGTACAATAGGCTTTTGCTGTATAAGGGCTTCTTTTGCTTCTTGAAGCTCTGCTTCATTTGTAGAGTTAGAAGAATAGCCCAACAGCTTTAATGCCACCATAAAAGCATCACGTACAGAGTCCTGCATCAGAATTTCGTCTGTATATTTGGCATCCCAAAGATCTGCCCATTCATCAATAGGCTCATCTACAAGGGTAGTATTGTATAAAATACCTACAGTACCCCAGGTATAAGGCAGGGAATATTTTAATTCAGGGTCATAACCTGCAGTCTGCGCCCAGTGCTCATCACCTATGTGTACGCGATTTGGAATATTGTCCCAATTAATAGGCTGCAGTAAATCCTCTGCAATCATTTTGCTGATCATATAGTCAGAAGGGCATACCAAATCGTACAGGGAAGCACCGGCTGAAATCTTGGAATACATGGACTCATTGGTCTCAAATTCATCATAGATAACTTCAATACCGGTTTCTTCCTCAAAGATATCCAGTACCTCAGGTTCAATATATTCGCCCCAGTTAAAAACATATAATTTATTACTGTCATCAGAGCTGTTGCCGCAAGCGGTAAGAGAGGACAGTGTCAGAAGCAAAATACATACAATCGTAAATAACTTTTTCACTTGCGTTCTCCTTTAGGTGTTCTGTTTACCAAAAGCAGTAATACAAACACTGCAATAAAAATCAAAGTAGAAAGTGCATACATTTCCGGCTTGATACCTTTTCTGAGCTCAGTGTAAATCTTGGTAGACAACGTGTCAAAGCCGGGACCTTTGGTAAAGTGAGTGATAATAAAATCATCAATGGACATAGTAAATGCCATCAAAAAACCGGAAGAAATACCCGGCAATAAATCCGGTAAAACAACCTTGCGGAAAGCAGTAAATTTGGTGGCACCCAAATCCAGAGCAGCCTCGTAAACACTTGGATTTAACTGCTTCATTCTCGGTAAAATACTTAATATTGCATAAGGAATATTAAAGGTAATATGGGAGATGAGTACAGTCATAAATCCCAGCTGGAAGCGGATGCCCAGTCTGCCTAAAATATTACCAAAGCTTAAAAACAAAAGCATCAGGGAAATACCGGTTACAATTTCTGCATTTAACATAGGGATGTTGGTAATGCCGGAAATAATACTGCGGGTTCGTCTGCCCATTCTCTGCATGGTTACACAGGCTAAAAGGCCGATAATGGTAGCAATCAGGGCAGAGAGGAAGGCAACCACAAGGGTATTTACCAAAGCGCCCATGATTTCTTCGTTTTGGAAAAGCTCCACGTACCAGTTTAAGGTAAAGCCGCCCCATTTGGAACGGGACTTGCTGGAATTGAAGCTCATTACAATTAATGTAACAATCGGAGCATACATAAAAATCAGTATGAGACCGATATAAATGCGTTTGAGAGACTTGTAAATCATAATGCGTTTGCCTCCCCATCTTTGTCAAATATCATGGAAAGCACCATGTTGAAAATAATAAATATCATTAAAACAATGGATAAACCGGAGCCTAAGTGCCAGTTACATGCCACCGTAAATTCCTGCTCAATGACGTTACCGATTAATAAAATCTTGGAGCCGCCCAGAATATTACTGATAACGAAGGTAGTGAGGCTCGGTACAAATACCATAGTGATACCGCTGATAATGCCCGGAATACTCAGTGGAAGAATAATACGCTTAAAGGTAATAAAGCTGTTGGCGCCCAGGTCTCTGGCTGCGTTGATAACGCTTGGGTCAATCTTGGCCAAGGTATTGTAAAGCGGCAAAATCATAAATGGCAGATAATTATACACCATACCCAGAACGATAGCATAGTTGGTATTGATAATACGAAGTCCCGGAAGTCCAAAGGCACTAAGTATACCATTGATAACACCGGTTTTTTCGATTAAGGTCTGCCATGCCAAGGTACGAAGCAAAAAGTTCATCCACATAGGCAGAATAAACATAAATATTACATACTGATTGGAGCCCACCTTCATCTGGCTTAAAATATAGGCCAGAGGATAAGCCATTAAAAAGCAGATAATGGTACTGATCACAGATAAACCTACAGAAATCCACAGTGCCTTAAAATGCCAGGGCTCTGCCATGGCAGCCACGTTCTCCATAGTGAAGGCTCCCGTTTTGTCTGTAAAGCCATAATATAGTACCATGCCTAAAGGTATCAGTATAAAGGCTGCAATCCACACCAGAAAAGGGGTGGACAGAAGATAATTGGAAAGCTTCTTTTTATTCATTGACACCTACGGCCTCCTCATCCTCAGACTGTGGCTTGTTCATAATCTGGATGTTTTCCGGCTCAACCAAAATACCTACTTCGGTACCTACCGGCTGCATTCTGGTGGAGTGTACCAGCCATTCGAAACCGCCGGCCATAACCTCCATTTCATAATGAACGCCCTTGAAAATCAAATGGGTAACCACACCGGTAAGGGAAGCCTTTTCAGGAGAAACAAGCTCCACATCCTCCGGTCTGATAACAACGTCAACAGGCTTGTTGGTGCCAAAGCCGGTATCGATGCAGGCAAACCTGGTACCCAGAATAGAAACTAACTTGTCCTGAATCATAATACCGCCGATAATATTGGACTCACCGATAAAGTCAGCAACAAAACCATTTTCCGGCTCGTTGTAGATTTTCTCAGGAGTACCGATCTGCTGGATGTAGCCCTGGTTCATAACCACGATGGTATCGGACATGGTAAGTGCTTCTTCCTGGTCGTGGGTAACATAAATAAAGGTGATACCGAGCTCGTTTTTCAGGCGAATCAATTCATACTGCATGTCCTGACGAAGCTTTAAGTCAAGAGCACCCAAAGGCTCGTCCAAAAGCAAAAGCTTTGGCTCGTTTACGATAGCGCGGGCAATGGCAATACGCTGCTTTTGACCACCGGAAAGAGAATCCGGCATACGGTTCTCATAACCCTGTAAATTTACCAGCTTCAAAGCATACTTAATCTTGTCATTAATATAATCTCTGGACTTGCCCTTGATGGTAAGACCAAAAGCAATATTGTCCTTAATATTCATATGGGTAAAAAGTGCATACTGCTGGAAAACAGTATTTAAGGCACGCTTGTTGGGAGGCAGGTTGGTAATATCCTGACCGTTGAAAATAACGCGGCCGCTGTCCGGCTGCTCAAAGCCGCCCAAAATGCGCAGGGTAGTAGTTTTGCCGCAGCCACTGGGACCTAAAAGAGTCAAGAACTCATTTTCCCTGACATATAAGCTCAAATCGTCTAAAATAAGAGTGTCTCCGTAAGATTTGGAAATGTGCTGTAAATCAACTAATTTATTGCTCATGTATGATAATCTCCTTGGTATAATGATTAAAAGCTTGGTGGAGTGCTGATCCACAAAAGAGTAGCACCGGCTTTGTCGCCTGCCTTAATATAATGGGTGGTGTCGGCCTTAAAATAAAAGGTTTCTCCTTTGCGTACCTTATAGCGCTTGTTTCCTAAATAAATATAAATAACTCCTGAAAGGATATAACCAAATTCCTCCCCCTCATGGGGGTTGTCCGGGTATGTAGTGCCACCGGGTTCTAAAGTCAGCCTGATAGGCTCCATGGAGTTTTTTTGGGCATTGGGGATAATCCATTCAATGCGATTGCCCAGATCACTGTCTACCTTTTCAAAGTAGTCCGTTTCGTGAAAAACAATCTGCTCCTCCTTTTCCTTCTGAAAAAAGGTACAAAGATCAGAACCCAGACACTGCAAAATGTCCGTGAGTGTAGCAATGGAAGGCGACGTCAAATCACGCTCCAGCTGGGAAATAAACCCCTTGGAAAGCTCGCTTCTGTCGGCCAGTTCCTCCTGTGTCAGTCCGTTTTTTATTCGTAAGTCCTTAATTCTGGCACCAATGTTCATATGCTTGCCCCTCTCAATATGTTAAACCAAAAGTTTAATAAAACTAAACAACATTAAGATAGATTATATACTTAATTTAGAAAATGTCAACATATTCTCATAAAAATGATTAACAAATTATAAAATATGTGTTATGATGTAAAAAATGAAAGTACGGAGGCGTGTTATGTCATCAGATAAATATGTAGCATATGTTTCCAAATATACCATGGGAAACAAACTTGGAATTAAAATTTTCGACGTAGATATGGAGAAAGGCCGCTTTTATCCAAAGGATGAAGTGGAGATTACCAACTCTTCTTATTTAACGATATCCCATAACAGAAAGTATTTATATTCTATTACAGACTTCGGTGTGGAAGCCTACAAAATTGCACCGGATGGTCAATTAGAGGTATTAAACGAAGCCAGCATTAACGGCATGAGAGGATGTTATCTTTCTACGGACTACAATGACAAGCTGTTGTTTGTAGCCGGCTATCACGATGGTAAGCTGACTGTGCTCAGGCTGAACGAGGATGGCTCTATTGCAGGCATTACCGATGAGATTTACCATAGAGGAATGGGCAGCATTGCTGAGAGAAATTTTCGCCCACATGTAAATTGTGCCCGTGTGACCAAGGATAATAAGTACCTCTGCGTAGCAGATATCGGTATGGACCACGTAAAGGTTTACAAGGTAGACCATAGAAAGGGTACCCTGAAGCTGGTGGACGTAGTGCGCAGCGAGCCGGAATCCGCACCGAGACATATTAAATATTCCGAGGACGGCAGATTTATGTATGTAGTCCATGAATTAAAAAACTACATTGATGTATATCATTATTATGAAGTAAAGGATATTCCTTATTTCGACAAGATTCAAACGATATCTACCCTGAATGACTATCATTCCGGTAATTCTGCGGCCAGTGCCCTTAATTTTTCAGAGGATTACAGATACGTTATCAGCTCCAATGCAGGAGATAACAGTGTAATTATTTATGAGCAGGACAAGGAGACCGGCCTTTTGACCAAGCTTTTGTGTCTGCCGATTAATGGCTCCTATCCAAAGGATGCTACCTTATTCCCGGATAATAAGCATCTGGTAAGCCTGAATCACGAATCCAACACCCTGACCTTCCTGACTGTAGATTTAGACAAGAAGATTATTGTGCTGAACGGACCGGAAATACCATGTGATAAGTCAAATACGGTGATTTTTCATAAATTACCAAAATAAGAATACAAGGATATAATTAATATAAGTAAAAAAGAGTATTTTGAAACAGAACTTCAAAATACTCTTTTTTATATTTCCGGTAAGTCACAAAGAAACCGGTGCTATAACGGTTGGTCTAAATCGGATGCCACATACTGCATAATGTCTTGAACCTGACAGTCCAAAATCCTGCATAAATCGTTAATAGTGGTAGTGTTCATAGGTTTGTTTTTGCGCAGCTTATCGATGGTGGCACTGGAAATGTGGTAGTTGTTGATTAAAGTGTAAGTCGTTTCCTTAGAGTTCTTTAAGGTGTTCCAAAAAGGCTTATAATCTATCAAGGTGTTTCCTACTTTCCAAAAGTTATACTAAATATTTTTGGTACAATTTCACGAAAACATTCCCCACATTTAGATACTATTTTAACATTTTATCATTGACTATGGTCAGTAAAATAACTATAATAAATATAGTCATCAAAAGGACTATACAAAAAATAAGTAATACAGTTATGGGGTATTGCGGGATGAAAGACGAAAAAAGGTACAAAACAGGGCGCCCTTATCAGACGACTGAGCAGAATTGAAGGACAGGTGCGTGGCATCAGGAACATGATGGAAAAGGAAAGCCACTATACCGAGGTGCTGGTGCAAGTAATGGCAGTGAATGCTGCATTAAATAGTTTTAATAAAGAACTTGTGGCGTATTTACTATAATGAGCATTCTCTGGAAATGAATTCTAAGCACAGATATGCACAATTGCACGAACAGGAGACCTCGTATGGAACATAAAATTAGATGGTATAGTGGTTGCTACGATGAAATTGAACTTGTTTCTGGTAAAGCAAATGAAAATTGCGGAATGCTGAAAAGGGGTAACAAGCCTATTACCCGAGAAATGTTTTTCAAATTGTCAGAACAGAACAAGTAAATGGTGATGTACTTAAAGAAAAAGTTGTAAGATTTTAAGGTGTTAATATGAAAAAAAAGAACTTGCAAAATAAAAAAGGTAGAAGAGGCTGGCTATGGTTTTGTTCTATATTTTTCCTGCTTGCGGCAATTACATATTTTCCTAAATTCGCAAGTTTTCTTTTTGGTGTGGTAGGGTTAGGGACCCTTCCAGTGAAAAAATGGCAGGCATTTTTAGAGAGCAGGCTTCCGGAAGGAGTTAAGAAGGTAAAAATACTTTTGGTGATAATGATTGCAGTGATAGGTATCATGCTATCATCAGGCCAGGAAATGAAAAGTCAGGTAAATAATGATACAATTAAAATAACTCCGGTTCCTGAACTAGTGCAAAACCCTACGGTAAGTCCGATGCCTACAGAGACTGCTATGGCAATATCGACGGAACAGCCAAACGCAGCACCAACCGAAAAGTCTACGGAGGAACCTATTTCAGAGCCGACTGCGGAAGTGCTGGAAAAATCTTATTTTGAAGTTCACTACATTGATGTTGGTCATGCAGATGCAGCACTGGTTTGTTGTGACGGACAGTATCTTTTAATCGACGGTGGAAATGCAGACGATTCCAGCTTACTTTACAGTTACTTAAAAAACAAGGAAGTGAAGCATCTAAATTACGTGGTGGCAACCCATGCACACGAAGACCATGTGGGAGGAATCGCAGGTGCATTAAATTATGCCAGTGCGGGAGTTGTATATTGTCCGGTAACCGATTATGATACTGAAGCATTTAGGAATTTCAAGAAATACGTAGAAAAAGCCGGTGTAACCATTACGGTGCCAAAGGCTGGCGATACTTTTAATGTTGGCAGTGCGGCAGCTGAGATTGTCGGTGTCAACGGCGGCAGTGATGAAAACAATACCTCCATCATCCTTCGCATTTGTTATGGAGAGACTTCTTTCCTGTTTACTGGGGATGCGGAGCGAGAAGCAGAGCAGGAAGTATTAAATGGCGGATATGATATCAGTAGTACGGTACTAAAAGTAGGGCACCATGGAAGTGCTAACAGTACCACTTACCCGTTCCTTCGTGAGATAATGCCATCTGTAGCGATTATCTCCGTAGGTTCAAATAATGGTTATGGTCATCCAACAGAAGATGTATTAAGCAGACTTAGGGATGCGGATGTAAAGGTATATCGAACAGATATGCAGGGTAATATCGTGGCTAAAAGCGATGGCATGAATGTAACCGTAGAAGTGGAAAACAATCTGGATGCAGATATGTTAGCTGCACAGGCAACATTAACACCAAAGCCTACTGTTACACTAGATAATTTTATAAGTAGCGGTATGGAGTCTACGGGAGCTTATGCGGTAAATGGAAATAACGGAAAAATCCATATCGTAGGGGCATGCCCCGCAACCGGAAAAGGTAAGAATGCCATGAAAAAGCCGGTGTACTTTGATACGTATGAGCAGGCAGAACAGCATTCCATTGCAATCGCACCTTCCGAGCCAAAAAGAAAATGCGGTAATTGCTGGTAAGAATGAAAAAATATAAGAAATAGAAACATTTATTTTTGTAAAAGTTCACCTAGGATATATGAGATAAATATATTTAAAGATGCTGATTTGTTAGAAAGTTAATTTACTTTTTGGTTTCGACAATTTTGCGAGAGAAACTAATATTCTTAGAAACTATGCTTCGAGAACAAAATTATACTTTTTTCGCAAAATTATTGTTTTTTTAGAAGGAGTTGTTGCACACAATATACTGGATAATTTGCAATTTGTCTGCAAATTTAAGTCCAACTATCAATTGCATAATGCAGAGTATGTACTAAAAAACATGGAGGGAAGAATATGGTTAAAAAAAGTTTTAAGATGATTAAGGCTTTGCTACTGGTTTGTGTGATGGTGTGTACATTAATGGCATGTACTACAACATTGAGCGGTACTTATACCACCAAAGATGGAGCGATCGAGCAAAGCCTTACCTTTATGGAAGATAACAAGGTGGAAGTGTCCGCTTTCGGGATTGACGTTGAAGGTAAATACCTGATTGAAGAGGGTGAAATTACCATTACCTACAGCCTTTTGGGGCTGAGTTATGACTGGGTCAAGAGTTTTGAAAGGGATGGTAGCTCTATCTTTATTGACGGGACAGAATTTGTAAAAGAAAAATAACTGACACAGATGTGTTAGGGATAAAGAGGGAGAGGGTACTTAGTGAAGAGATATATAAGAATACTTCTTACGATTATTCTGCTGCTTACGTGTGTACTGATAGGCACACCAAAGGTCTATGCTTCCCGAAAAGCCAGTGAATCGAGAATTA
>JAZRRW010000058.1:0-4514 GCA_045651105.1 Lachnospiraceae bacterium | reverse complement strand
TGAGGTGTAAGCACAGCAATGTGTTCAGCTGACAGTCACTAATCGGTCGAGGGCTTAACCAGAGTTGGAGAAGGAAAGGTTATCACAGGAGATAACGGATGGAGAGATTTCAGTGTTCGGTTTTGAAGGTATAAGTACCTTTTTATAAAAATGGCCCGTTGGTCAAGCGGTCAAGACATCGCCCTTTCACGGCGGTAACACGAGTTCGATTCTCGTACGGGTCATATTCCTCGATAGCTCAATGGTAGAGCACTCGGCTGTTAACCGAGTTGTTGCAGGTTCGAGCCCTGCTCGGGGAGCTGTGCCGATGTGGCTCAATTGGCAGAGCAGCTGATTTGTAATCAGCAGGTTATCGGTTCGAGTCCGATCATCGGCTTTGCGAAATTTTTTCGAGGCTAAGGTTTAGCCTTAATTCGGACCTTTAGCTCAGTTGGTTAGAGCAACCGGCTCATAACCGGTCGGTCCTGGGTTCGAGTCCCCGAAGGTCCATTTTACTAACTACAAATGCATATGGCCCAGTGGCTCAGTTGGTTAGAGCGCCGCCCTGTCACGGCGGAGGTCGAGGGTTCGAGTCCCTTCTGGGTCGTTTGATGTGAAAGCATCAATCCAGCTTTAATGGGATCTTAGCTCAGCTGGGAGAGCATCTGCCTTACAAGCAGAGGGTCACAGGTTCGAGCCCTGTAGGTCCCATTACTTGTGTCTCATGCAAGTATAAATAAATATTGAGATGCCGGCGTGGCGGAACTGGCAGACGCACAGGACTTAAAATCCTGCGGGACTTACCTCCCGTACCGGTTCGATTCCGGTCGCCGGCAGTATGAGAACTCCTAGTTTTAGGGGTTCTTTTTGTTTTGTTCTATGTTGTATTGTTAAGTGTTTCAGCATGGAAGAATAATTAATTGAAACATAAAGGCTTCAAAGTTGAGGCCTTTTATGTTTTGTTGTTGACATCAGCGATTTAAAGTACTAAAATGAAACATAAAGCAATGTATCAGAAGTGATACAATACTATGAATGTACAAATGTTTCAGGGAGGAAATGATATGTATTCTGAACAGTGTTATAAATTGGGCAGCAATCGTTCTGCCATCAGAGAATTATTTGAGTATGGCAAGCAGAGGGCTGCTGTAGTGGGCAAGGATAGGATTTACGACTTTAGTCTTGGAAATCCTACGGTCCCGGCACCGGAGTGTGTGAAAGAGGCTATTATGGAGCTTTTAAATACCTCCAGCTCTATTGAGGTGCATGGATATACTTCAGCACAGGGCGACGCAGAGCTGCGCACTGCACTGGCTGATTATTATAATGCTGCATATGATACCCATTTCCATGCTGACAATTATTATATTACCTGCGGCGCGGCAGCATCCTTATGCATTACCTTTAAGGCACTGACAGAGTCAGCGGAGGATGAATTTATTGCAATTGCTCCGTTCTTTCCGGAGTACAGAGCCTTTGTGGAGGGGGCAGGTGCAAAGCTTCAGGTGGTGAATCCGGATACAGAGCATTTTCAGATAAATATGAAGGAGCTGGCAGGGTGTATCAATGAGCACACCAAAGGTGTGATTATCAACTCTCCGAACAATCCTTCTGGTGTTGTTTATAGTGAGGAAACCATTAAAGCGCTGGCAGCCTTACTTACGGCTAAGGAACAGGAGGTGGGTCATCCGATTTTTCTGATTTCTGATGAGCCTTATCGTGAAATTGTATATGACGGAGTAGTGGTGCCATATGTGACCAAATACTATGCGAATACTATTGTTTGCTATTCCTTCAGTAAGTCCTTGTCTTTACCGGGTGAGCGTATCGGTTTTGTACTGGTGCCGGACGAGGTTACTGACAGCCGCAATTTGTACTATGCAATGTGTGGTGCAGCCAGAATACTGGGCTATGTATGTGCGCCAAGCATGTTCCAAAAGGCACTTATTAAGTGTCTGGGGCAGGTGGGTGATATCAACCTGTACAAGGCCAACAGAGACCTTTTGTACAAGGGCTTAACAGAGCTTGGCTATGAATGCGTCAGCCCCCAGGGAGCCTTCTACATGTTTGTAAAGGCCATGGGCGGTGACTCCATAGCCTTCTGTGAAAAGGCCAAGGAGCTGGATTTACTGCTGGTAGCGGCGGATGGCTTTGGATGCCCGGGTTATGTGCGTATTTCCTACTGTGTGGATAAAGATATGATAGAACGCTCAATGGTAGCGTTTAAGAAGCTGGCTGAGGGGTATAAGTAATTATAATATTAAAAAATTGATGCCTGTTACACAAGATTTCAGCAAGGAAAATGTGTGACAGGCACGTTTGGTATTGTTAAGCATGTTTTTTATAAGAATTCAATATATAAATGCAGGAGGTCACTATCAGAATACCTACTGCGATGCCTGCAGAAACATAGAGGGTGTTAAGTCCGTGGTGTGTAAATGCCCCATGATCCTTTAACACGAAGCTTCGCATGGTATAGTAAAGACTGCCGCCGGGTACTAAAGGCAGGATTTCTACCAATAAAAAGAGGGTAGATGGAGCCTTGCGCCATCTGGCAAAAGCTTCTGCGGTAGCTGCGCAGAAAATGGATGCAGCCATGTTGGCAACGAAGTTGTTCTCTGTAAAATGATAAAAAATTAAATATACAGCCCAGCCCATGCCTGCGCCAAACAGTGCGTAAGGCATTTTGTCTTTTCGAAGGTTAAACACAAGTGCAAAGCCGAGGCTGCCCAGTACGGCGGACACAATTTGAATGATATATGTAGTCATAATCTATAGCCTCCTTTATACACCAGTCATGATCATGGATACCGCAAATCCAAGAGCAACCGCTACGGCCAGCATCAGGCTGTTTAAAAGCTTCAGGGAGCCAGATACAATATCTCCCGTAAATAAATCACGGAGAGAATTGGTGAAGGCAAGCCCGGGGATTAGCAGCATGACATTGCCAATCATGATTTTGTCCATATGTATCGGAAGGGCAGAGAGCTGCAATAAGCATGCGGCAAGTCCGGTAATAAAGGACAGAATAAAGGTCCGTATTAGTTCATTATTAATATGTGCCTGTGTGTGTCTGTCTGCCAGATACATCATAATACTGATGATGCTGCAGCACAGACCGTCCAATAAATTGCCGCCAAAAAAGACGGTAAAGCCAAAACCGACCATACAATAGCCAATTAAGTATCTTTTAAGGGTGGGCACTGTTTTTAATATGGACTGCAATCGCATTTCTATTTCTCCCGGAGTAGGGGTGTTCTCGCAAACATAGCGGGAAAGGGCATTCAGCTCCTCCAATTTATTTAAATTATTGGAAACAGAGGAGATTCTGCGGTGTTGTGTAATAATACGCGGACTTTCGGTTTGTTCAGTCCAGTCGGTTACTTCCATGCTGACAAAAAGTGTGCTTAAATAAGAAGTAACGTCCAATCTTCCTTCATAGTAGCTGCGGCAGATACGGCTGATAGTGTCCTCTACTCGGACAGTTTCTGCTCCTGATTTTAACATGGCTTCTCCGATGTCCAGAGCAGCCTTTACAATAAGCTCAGGGTTCATAGTGGTACCTCAAGTATTAATATATAATGAAAAACGGAGTGTTCATATAAAATAAAGTATTATGTAAAAAGGCAGCTGGTCTAACCAACTGCCTAAGTCCGTGCGTTAGAAGATTCGAACTCCCGACCTTTTGGTCCGTAGCCAAACGCTCTATCCAGCTGAGCTAAACGCACATGTGTGATGTCCTCACAACAAAAGTTATTTTATATCACTTAAGGATAAAAGTCAATACCTAAAATAAAAAAAATAAAAGTTTTTTTCTTACAAACTAAAACTGTAAAAGTTTTATTAAATATCATACCGGTTCATTGACTAGGGTATACTGTAATATTATAATGTTTATATAAGTAAGTAACTAGTTCGTTATGAAAAGGAATTTTATATGACACAAAAAGAATTTATCGATAGACTGAAAATTGCATTAACCGGCAAGGTATCAAGTGGTACTGTACAGGAAAATATTTCCTATTATGAGCAGTATTTTGCCGGTGAGCTTCGTGCAGGACGAAGTGAAGAGGCAATATGTGCTTCTCTGGGATCACCTCAGCTGATTGCCAAGGGTATTCTGGAAGCTGAGAGGTTTCAAAGCAGTGATGAAAGCGGTACCGGTTATGATAACGAAATGCGCGAAAAAGGAGCCCAGAGAGACGGCAGCACCGGATGGTCAGAAAGTGTCAAAAGCTTTCGGATGCCCGGTTGGCTGATACTGATCATTACCATGCTTCTCTTTTTCTTTGTGATAAGTCTGGTATTATCGGTCTTTTCCATGCTGGCCCCAATTATTATTCCGATATGTATTGTGCTGTTTATTGTAAATCTTTTTAAAAATAATTTTCGGTGAATAAGTTGTTTGCGAAGGGACATACTATTTTCGTAACCAAATTACGAGGAGGATTTAGCATGTCTAACCAGAACAACAACCAGAACAATAACCAGAATAACAATCAGAATAAGAACAACCAGAACAACAACCAGAACAA
>JAZRRW010000057.1:0-13285 GCA_045651105.1 Lachnospiraceae bacterium | reverse complement strand
ATATCAATGATAATAAAAGTATACAATAAATATTGCTTGAAATAAAGCTACTAATAGTATATAATATATACAAAAAGTATATTATGAAATCTAAAATATAGGAAAACAATAATTGCAGAGGAGAGGTATTTTAAATGGGAAAAAGAAAATTAGCGTCTATTCAGTACATTCATCATATTACGCCGATTGAAGGTGCAGATAGAATAGAGTGTGTCCATGTACTGGGATGGCAGTGTGTAGCAAACAAAGGTCAGTTTCAAGTGGGAGACAGTTGTGTCTATATGGAAGTGGATTCTTTCCTTCCAGTCTGTGAACAATTTGAATTTTTAAGAAGTAATAGTTATAAGAAGAGTGAACTTTTGGGTGAAGGATTTCGCTTGAAAACATTAAATTTCAGAGGACAGATTTCGCAAGGTTTGGTACAACCACTTTCTATACTTCCGGAGGGTGAATATCAGATAGGAGATGATGTAACAGAGCTTTTAAGAATTAAAAAGTGGGAAGTGGAAGAAAGGGTAACTAGTAGTGGAACCGTGATAGGTGATTTTCCGGATGGAATTCCAAAGACAGATGAACTTCGTGTACAATCGTATCCGGAGCTTATTAATGAGTTTAAGCAAGTACCTATGTATTACATTAGTACTAAAATGGATGGAACTAGTGTGACTATGTATTGGAAAGCCGGACAATTTGGTGTGTGTGGAAGAAATTATGAGTATGCAGATGATGGCAAATGTGCTATGTGGGCTTATGCACATGAGCATAAAATTGCAGAGAAATTAAAGGAATATAATGTGCCTGACATTGCAATTCAGGGTGAGTTTTGTGGGGCAGGTATTCAGAAGAACCGTTTAAAACTAACAAGGCCGGAATGGTATGTATTCACAGTGATTGATTTAGCAACACGCAGAAGATACTCATTAGGGGCCATGCAAAAGTTATGTGAGGATCTTGAATTGAACATGGTGCCAATAGAAGAAGTAAAAAATGTTTTTGATTATGACAGTATTGAAAGCTTATTAGAGCGTGCAAAAGGGAAATATGCTTCCGGCATGAATAAAGAGGGAATAGTAATACGTCCAACGGAACCGGTATACTCTCCAATCATTGAAGGGCCGTTATCCATGAAGGTGATAAATAACGATTATTTGTTAAAGGAATGACTTAAAAAAATATAATATTATATCCAATAGAGAAATTAGCAAAGGAGAATTGGTTAGGGGATGCAGATACTTGAGGAAAATGTTAAAGTGAATGATACGCTTGACAAAGCTTCTGAAAAGCAGGAAAAGAAAGACATTATTTTCATTAACGAAGAAACGATTCAAAATAAAATATATATGATTCGCGGTCAGAAGGTGATGCTGGATTTTGAATTGGCGGAAATTTATGGGTATACAACGAAAAAATTTAATCAACAGGTGAAAAATAATATTGACAAATTTGATGATGATTTTAGATTTCAGTTGACTAAAGAAGAGTTTGAAAACTTGAGGTCAAATTTTTTGACCTCAAGTTGGGGTGGAACAAGATATTTGCCATATGCCTTCACTGAGGGAGGTGTTTACATGCTGATGACTGTTTTAAAAGGTGATTTGGCTGTTGAGCAGAGTAAAGCCTTAATTCGAACTTTTAAAAAGATGAAAGACTACATTATCGAAAATCAAAACCTCATCGGTGAGCGGGAATATTTACAATTATCTATGCAGATATCAGATAATATCCATAAGACATTTGAATTACGTTCCAATTTGAATGAGGTGGAGGATCAGATGGCAAAGGTTATGGACCGCTTAAGCAATGTGGTTACGCGATCTGAGTTGGCATGTTGAAATAAAAAGTGCACGAGTCTAATTTGGTAATAGCCTGATATAAAAGCGATATGCCGGTGAATGGTGTGTCGCTTTTATGCTGCTTAACAATGTAAAATTTCATGCAGAAGAAAAACGTAAAAAGTCATGTATGGGATTGTAAGGAATGTTTAAATTGATTATAATATAAGGTGTTTGCGAAGCTTCGAAGGAATATAAAATGTATTTAAAGGAGCATTTTGAGTCATATGAGTTTGACGAGGAAGATGATGAATTCTCCGATTGGGATTTGCCGTTTAACTAGAATCCACAAAAAGAATTTAGTATAGTACACCCACAAAAAGCATATAGTGTAATAAAATGTTTATTAGGGTGAAATCCTTTGAAAGATTATATTGCACAACGTGCCATGGACATTGCTACATATATTATTGAGAATAATGCTACTGTAAGACAGGCTGCCAAGCAGTTTGGAGTGAGCAAGAGTACGGTACATAAAGACGTAGGTGAACGCATTGGCTACATTAATCCTATACTGGCCAAGGATGTGCGGAAGGTTCTGGATTACAATAAGTGCGAAAGGCACATTCGGGGCGGGTTGGCCACGAAGGACAAATATTTGCGTGAGAAAATGAGGCTGCAGGGGTAATGTGGGCTTTGGAGTTAGAGGAGTAAAGCTTGCCTGGCAGCGGCAAAATAAAGTATATACGGAGGTTAAAGTGATGAATAGGAAAATACGTTGGGGGTTTATGGGTGCCGGAAGAATTGCCGGCTGGTTTGCCACTGGCATGTCTGTGCTGGAGGATGCCGAGCGTTATGCAATTGCTTCCCGTACCCTGGAAAAAGGTGAAAGGTTTGCAAGGGAATATGGGTTTAGCAGAGCGTACGGCTCTTACGAAGAGCTGTTAAAGGACCCGGATGTGGACATTGTTTATGTAGCAACGCCGGTAGCGGAGCACTATTCCTGCGTGAAGAAGTGTCTGGAGGCGGGCAAAAATGTTTTGTGCGAAAAGGCATTGACTGTTAACACAGTGCAGGCTGGTGAGCTGGTGGATATGGCCAGGGAAAAGAATGTATTTTTTATGGAAGCGGCATGGACAAAGTGTCAGCCGGTTTTCCTGAAAGTAAAGGAATGGGTGGAAAGCGGTTTGATTGGTGACATTCAGGGCATGGACGTGCGTTTTTATACCAAGGCCGGTGAGGGGCATCGCCTTTACAGTCATGAACTGGCGGGAGGCGCTTTGTTGGACTTGGGCTTTTATCCGGTGATGTATGCGTGTGCGTTGATGGGACATGAGCCAAAGCAAATTATTTCACATATGGCTATTGGTGAGAAAAGGGTGGATTATCTGGATTCTATTATTTTGGAATATGAAGGCGGGGCCTTTGCTCATTTATCTTGTGGTCTGGGGTGCGACAAGGAGGTTTCTGCGTACATATCAGGCACAAAGGGACGAATTGCTATCCGGGATGAATTCTTTTTCCAGGCAACGAAGGTAACGGCCTATGATTTTGACAATCATGTACTGGCAGAATTTGAAGGTCCGTTCCTCCAAAATGGATACGAATTTGAGGCAATAGAGGCGATGGAATGTCTGAGGGCAGGGCTGAAAGAGAGTAAGAAGGTTCCTTTGGATGAAACCCTTGCTGTTATGCAAATTCTGGATGCCTGTAGGGAACATGCCGGCTTCCGGTATGATTTTGAATAAAAAAGGAAGAGTAAGAACATGATATATACTATAACACTGAATCCGTCTTTGGATTATTTTGTAACAGTGGACCATTTTGAACTGGGTAAAACCAATCGTACCACATCGGAGCTGATACTGCCGGGCGGCAAAGGAGTAAATGTGTCTGTGATGCTAAAGCATCTGGGCGTGGACAGTACGGCTTTGGGCTTTACAGCCGGATTTGTGGGAAAAGAGATTATCTACAGGCTGGAAGAGCAGGGGATTCACAATGGATTAATCTGGCTGAAGGAAGGAAATTCCAGAATTAATGTAAAGCTCAAAAATATAGAAGGAACGGAAATTAACGGCATGGGACCGGAAATTCCTGCAGAAGAGCTGGACAAACTGGTAGCTTTTGTGGGTAATCTGAAAAGTGGAGATTATTTGGTTCTGGCAGGTAGTATTCCGGGCAGCGTACCAGCCGATATTTATTGTGCTCTTATGGCTGCAGTGGCCGGTAAGGGTGTGGAAGTGATTGTGGATGCGGCCGGTGAGCTGTTAAGGCAGGCCCTGTCCTATTATCCGTTTTTGATTAAGCCCAATCATCACGAGCTTGGAGAGCTGTTTGGGGTGGAGTTTAATGCACGTGACCAGCTGATACCATATGCTAGAGAATTACAAAAGCTGGGTGCACGTAATGTATTGGTTTCCATGGCCGGTAAGGGTGCCGTGCTGGTTGCAGAGGACGGCCGGGTCCTTGAGCTGGACGCTCCAAAGGGTGTACTGAAAAACGGTGTAGGCGCCGGGGATTCCATGGTGGCAGGCTTTTTGAGTGGCTGGCTTCAGACGGGCAGTTATGAGACAGCATTTAAAGTGGGAGTATGTGCCGGCAGTGCCAGTGCTTTCTCAGAGAATCTGGCTACCGGAGAAGAGGTGGAAGCATTGCTAAAGAAGATATAGTTCTCGTACTCGGGAACATAAGGAGGACATTATGAAAAATAGAGAAACAGTTATTGTCCTTGATTTTGGAGGGCAGTACAATCAGTTAGTAGCAAGACGTGTCCGAGAATGTAATGTATATTGTGAAATATATTCTTACAAAACAGATATTGCCAAGATAAAAGAGATGAACCCTAAGGGCATTATTCTGACAGGTGGTCCTAACAGTTGTTATGAAGAAGGCGCTCCCACTTATACCAAGGAGCTTTTTGAACTGGGCATTCCGGTACTGGGGCTTTGCTATGGTGCACAGCTTATGAATCATGTGTTGGGTGGTCGCGTGGCCAGAGCTGAGGTACGTGAATATGGCAAGACAGAGGTTTTTGTAGACAATAGTTCTCCATTGTTTGGCAATGTAGCACCGGCTACCATTTGCTGGATGAGCCATTTTGACTATATTGAAGAAATTGCACCGGGCTTTCAGATTACAGCCTATACCAAGGACTGTCCTGTGGCAGCCTGTGAGGATAGGGAACGCAATTTATATGCCATTCAGTTCCATCCGGAGGTGCTGCATACCCAGGAAGGCACCAAGATGCTGTATAACTTTGTGCGCGGTGTGTGCGGCTGTGCAGGGGATTGGAGAATGGACTCTTTTGTAGAGAATTCCATTAAGGCTATTCGCGAAAAGGTAGGCGACGGCAAAGTGCTTCTGGCTTTGTCCGGTGGTGTGGATTCTTCCGTGGCTGCAGTACTTCTTTCCAAGGCGGTAGGTCAGCAGCTGACCTGCGTTTTTGTGGATCATGGCCTGCTTCGCAAGCATGAAGGCGATGAAGTGGAGTCTATCTTTGGTCCAAAGGGTAATTATGATTTAAACTTTATTCGTGTCAATGCACAGGAGCGTTTTTATGCAAAGCTGAAGGGGGTAGAGGAGCCGGAGGCAAAGCGCAAAATTATCGGTGAAGAGTTTATTCGGGTGTTTGAAGAAGAAGCAAAGAAAATCGGTAAGGTTGACTTTTTGGTGCAGGGGACTATTTATCCTGACGTGGTAGAAAGTGGTGTGGGCGGTGAGTCTGTTGTTATCAAGTCCCACCACAATGTGGGCGGTTTGCCGGATTATGTGGACTTTAGGGAAATTATCGAGCCTCTTCGTGATTTGTTTAAGGACGAGGTGCGTAAGGCAGGTCTGGAACTTGGCATTCCTAAGCAGCTGGTATTCCGCCAACCATTTCCGGGACCGGGTCTCGGTGTTCGTATCGTAGGCGAAGTAACTGCCGAGAAGGTACGCATTGTGCAGGATGCCGATTATATTTACCGTGAGGAGATCGCCAATGCCGGTCTGGATAAGAGCATTGGCCAGTACTTTGCAGCCCTCACCAACATGCGCTCTGTAGGCGTTATGGGTGACGAGAGAACCTACGACTATGCCGTAGCGCTTCGTGCAGTCAATACTATCGACTTCATGACAGCCGAGGCGGCAGAGGTTCCGTATGCGGTGCTGAACAAGGTTATGAGCAGAATTATTAATGAGGTGAAGGGCGTCAACAGGGTTATGTATGATTTGACTAGTAAGCCGCCGGGGACGATAGAACTGGAGTAACTTGCTGAGAATTATAAAAGCAAAGTAAAAGTAAAAAAAGTAAAAATTTGCCTCTTTACAATCGAACATATATTCGATATAATGTAAGAAAAGGAGGCAGAAGAGATGAACTACACATACATTTGCATAGATTTAAAGTCCTTTTACGCCTCTGTGGAGTGTCGTGAGCGTGGGCTTAACCCTATGACTACCAATCTGGTGGTGGCGGACCCGGACCGCACGGACAAGACCATATGTCTGGCGGTATCACCGGCCATGAAGGCTTTGGGGATACCGGGCAGGTGTCGTGTTTTTGAGATACCGGGGCATATTGAGTATATTATGGCGCCGCCCAGGATGCAGCTGTATATTGACTATGCGGCGGAGATATATGCTGTTTATCTGAAATATATTGACAAGAACGATATTCATGTGTATTCCATTGACGAGGTGTTTCTGGATGTGACAAACTATCTGGTTATGTATGGGATGACGCCGTGTGAATTGGGAAGCAGGATTATGCAGGATATTTATGAAGAGACGGGTATTCCCGCAGCCTGTGGTATCGGTACCAATTTATATTTGGCCAAGGTGGCATTGGATATTACTGCCAAGCATGCAGTTGATCATATTGGTGAGTTGGACGAGAGGTCTTATTGTGAGACTTTATGGCAGCACAAGCCGTTAACGGATTTCTGGCGTATAGGCTCCGGCATTGCCAAGAGACTGCAGACGGTAGGGATTACTACCATGGAGGGGATTGCCAGGGCCAATGAGGATACGCTGTATCACCTTTTTGGTGTGGATGCGGAGCTTTTGATTGACCATGCCTGGGGCAGAGAAACAACACTGATGTCAGATATTAAGGCCTATAAGTCCAAGGCTAATTCCATCAGCAGTGGTCAGGTACTGGGCTGTGACTGCGATTACGAGGGCGGTAAGCTGATTTTAAAAGAAATGATAGATTTGCTTTGTCTGGAGCTGGTGGATAAAGGGCTGGTGACGGATTCTATAACGCTTCATATAGGCTATAATAATCGTTATAATATGAAGTCCGCCCATGGGACCGTATCCATGACGGTGACGACCAGCTCTTCCAGGCGTATTACTGCTTATGCGGTGGAGCTGTATGAACGCATCATGGACAGGCATACCCCTATTCATCGTTTCACGATTGCTTTTAACAATGTGGTGGATGAGGCTTACAGGCAGTATGATTTATTTACGGATCCCATGGAGCTTGAGAAGGAGCACAAATTACAGCAGGCCATGTTGGATATTAAGGATAAATTTGGTAAGAACGCTATTTTGAAGGGGATGAACCTGCAGGAGGGCGCCACTACCATGGAGCGTAACAGACAGATTGGAGGGCATAGAAGTGGCGAATAGACCGAAGATGGCAAGAGAAGAACGGGCCAAGCAGTTTATGCCCTTTGCGGCTTTAAAGGGGTATCCGGAGGCCCTGAGAAAGAAGGAAAAGGTGACTGTTCCCAAGGTGGAGGTGTCCGAGGAATATGCGGAGGAGCTGGACAGGAAGCTCAGGCAGGTACGCAAAAACGATATCGTTACGGTGATTTATTTTGAAAAGGGAGAGTATCTAAGTCAGACCGGTATGGTGTCCCGGATAGATACCACCTCCAGGATTTTGAAGGTGGTAAATACCAGGATTTCCTTTGAGGATATTCTGGACGTATCAGGGGTCATAATTGTGGATGGTGAAATGTTTGAGGGGTAATTTTGTGGAGAAAAGGGCTCCGGCGGCCTGTCGGAGCTAATTTTTTTTGATTTTCACAAAAAAATACTTTTCAGATTTTCCAATTAGTGCTAGTATACAATTAGACAAAAATTTCTTACATGAGAAAGGAAATATACATATGAAACAAGATATGATTGTAATTCTTGATTTGGGAAGCACTGAAAACACAGTACTTGCTCGTCAGATTCGTGACTTAGGCGTTTACAGTGAGATTCATCCACATGACATTACCGTGGAAGAGTTAAAGGCACTGGACAATGTAAAGGGTGTTATTTTGAACGGTGGTGAGAACCGTGTGGTAGATGGTGTAGCGGTAGAAGTACGTCCTGAGCTGTATGACTGCGGTTTCCCAATGATTTCCGTAGATTATCCGGGTTCCAAGTGTGCAAAGCAGTATGCGGCACTTCCTAGTGATGATGAGATAAAGGCATTTATGTTTGAGGAATGTGGTGCAGAGGCTAACTGGAACATGAAGAACTTCGTAGAGGATCAGGTAGAATTGGTTCGTAAGCAGGTTGGTGACCGCAAGGTGTTACTGGCTCTTTCCGGTGGCGTGGACTCTTCTGTAGTGGCAGCTCTTTTGATTAAGGCTATCGGTGATCAGCTTACCTGTGTTCATGTAAATCATGGTTTAATGCGTAAAAAAGAGTCTGAAAGTGTTGTTGAAGTATTTAGAAATCAGCTTCATGCAAATCTTGTTTATGTGGATGCTACTGAGAGATTTCTCGGTAAGTTAGAGGGTGTTGCTGACCCAGAGCAGAAGCGTAAAATTATCGGCGGCGAGTTTATTCGTGTATTCGAAGAAGAAGCTCGTAAGTTAGAAGGTATCGACTTCCTCGGTCAGGGTACTATTTATCCGGACATTATCGAGAGCGGTACCAAGACAGCCAAGATGGTAAAGTCTCACCACAACGTAGGCGGTCTGCCTGAAGACCTGCAGTTTGAATTGGTTGAGCCATTAAAGCAGCTGTTTAAGGACGAAGTTCGTGCCTGCGGTATTGAGCTTGGCCTTCCGGCAGACATGGTTTATCGTCAGCCATTCCCGGGCCCGGGTCTTGGTGTACGCTGCACCGGCGCTATCACACGCGACCGCTTAGAGGCAGTAAGAGAATCCGACGCAATCCTTCGCGAAGAATTTGCAAAAGCCGGCCTCGACAAAAAGGTATGGCAGTACTTCACCGTAGTGCCGGAATTTAAGAGCGTAGGTATGAAGAACCATGAGAGATGCTATGAATACATGGTTATCATTCGTGCAATTAATACCATCGACGCTATGACTGCATCTATCGAAAGAGTAGACTGGGATATTTTGGAGGTTATTACCAATAGAATTCTGGCAGAGGTTCCGAATGTAAATAGAGTTTGCTTTGACATGAGCCCGAAGCCACCTAGTACGATTGAGTTTGAATAATACCAAAAACGCTGAAAACCCGCATAAATGCAAGGCTTTGATAAGGATGGTTGAGAAAAGCAAGTAAAGTCAAGGCTTTGTGGACAGTGACAGACAATGCAACCATCAAAAACTGAATAGGTTTACAGGGCAGGGATACTATTTTCACGAATGGTATCCCTTTTCTGTTGTCTTTCGCCCCACATAAGCGAAGGATGGCACAAGCCGCAGGCACAAAAAACCTGTGGCTTTTTTTGTTGCCCATTTTAGGAAGGAGCCGGATAAATGAATTTGAATGAAGCGGAAAAGAGAATGGTCTACCAGATCGAAAGCACCAGCCAGGGAGCCGCATTGAGTGAGATTTACATGACCTGGCGCTATGCGCGGGATCAGGCAATAAAAGACACAGCGGAAAGTCTTTTGAAAAAGCTCCGTCCCCTTTCCGACAAGGAGTGTATGGATGTGATCCGGGATGTGCAGCAGAATTACCATCTCCCCGGCAAGGCAAGGACGATTGGAGAAATGCTGGCAGAAGCCAGACAGCAATCCGGCGCCCAGAAGTTGGCCGGTCACGATATCATGGCTCTGGAGCGGTTCGATCCGGATACCCGACACATGATCGTCTTTGATGTTCTTTCCCATGAGTCCCCTATGGGCTATAAGGGAGACAAGATGCGCCTGTTTCTGACTGAGGTCGGATACGGCAAGGCCCTGGAGAACCAGGACAATATAATTTTCAACTAACCGAGAACGGCGGCAGGGAGAAATCTCTGCCGTCATTTTTGTTTTGGTGGAAATTTTCATAATTATATGCTATAATAATTTGGCGATATTTGAATTTGCGAAATTAAATGATGGGTTGACAAAGGAACATAACTCTATGAATCGAGAAGAACTCTATAATTTAATAAAAGAACGACAACCGAACATCTGTCAGATTATAGCATATAAAAACGGAGAGAAAGTATATTCTGATTGTTGGAACGACTATAAACCTGATGACTCTGTTCATATTATGTCAGCCACGAAAAGCATTATGGCTTTGCTGATTGGAATTGCTATTGACAAAGGGCAAATTAAAAGTATAGATGATAAGGTTCTCGATTATTTCCCCAACTACAAAGTCAAAAGGGGCGAGAAAACCATATATGATGTTACAATCAAACACTTGTTGACAATGCGAGCGCCGTATAAGTGCAAAGGCGATCCTTGGAGCAAGGTTTGTTCAAGCGATAATTGGACATATTCTTCTCTTGATCTCTTGGGAGGCAGAAAAGGTTTGACAGACGAATTTAACTATCAAACGGTGTGTCTGCATATCCTTTCGGGGATTTTATATAGGGCAACGAATATGAAAACGGTTGATTATGCTAACAAGTATTTGTTCGAGCCGTTGGGTATTGCGGAACATAAAAATTATTATGCAGAAACGGCAGAGGAACACAAGGCGTTTACAATAGGAAAAACGCCGAAAGACAACATTTGGTTTAGCGATCCCGATGGTCTTGGTACCCCCGGATACGGACTCTGTATGTCGGCAGAGGATATGGCGAAGATCGGCTTGATGTGCCTTGGTAACGGTAGTTATAACGGCAAACAAATTGTATCTTCCGAGTGGATCACTGAAATGACACGCCCACGCGCTGTTGAAAGTGATCATTTTAGAGGAATGGAATACGGATATCTGTGGTGGATCATTGACCGTCAAAAGAATGTTTATGCCGCCATCGGAAACAGCGGCAACGTGATCTATGTAAACTCCGAAAAGGATATTGTGGTCGCAGTGGCATCTTATTTCAAGCCTACCGTGTTCGATAGAGTTGATTTCATTCGGGAATATATCGAACCACTCATTACAGAGTAACAAATTCCAATTTGAAAGTGAGTTAATTGTATGAAAAAGAAAAAATTATTCTATGCTATATTATGTGCTTTGGGTAGTGGCACGGTAGGTTTCTTTGCAAACCAATTAACAGAGATATATGGTTGTATATTATTCGGTATTGGTGTTGGTTTAATGGTCTACTCAATTATAAATTTAAGTAAATAAGAATTTGCAGTGGAGAAAATGTGATGAGAATCTACGATATTTCCCAAGAAGTTTTCGGTTGCCGAGTGTATCCCGGCGACCCGACACCTCAAAAAAAGGTGCTGAGTTCAATGGAAAAAGGTGAGCTATATAATCTGACGGAATTTAGTATGTGCGCCCACAACGGTACTCACATAGATGCGCCGTTTCACTTTATAAAAGACGGAAAAACCGTGGATGAGATATCTTTAGAGGCATTTATCGGAATGGCTTACGTGGCAGAGCATCATGGGGGTGTATCCGACGATGATGCTTTGAAAATCATTGAAAAAGCGAAAAAGCAGAACTCGGAAGCGGCAAAAAGAATTCTTATTAAGGGAGAGGCAGAAGTTTCTCTCGAAGCCGCAAAAGTATTTGCCGCATCGGGAATCTTGCTTTTGGGAAATGAATCTCAAACCGTTGGACCGGAGAATGCGCCGATGGCAGTGCATCAAATACTTTTGTCTGCAGGTGTCGTTTTGCTTGAAGGAATTCGTTTGGCAGAGGTTTCGGAAGGCGTTTATTTCTTGAACGCCGCACCGATGAACTTATCAGGTGCTGACGGCTCGCCCTGCAGAGCTGTGTTGATAGATGACGAGAGATAGATCCAATTTGTCAATATAAAAGAAAGAGCCGCTGAGGAATCGAAACTCCTCAGCGGCGTTTTTACGTTTATCTGACTACCGAAGAATGACTATAGATGTAGAATTCCTCTTGGCTCGGCATCCACTTCTTTTCTTTGGGCAGGAAAGTGGCATCAAATATCTCGACTGCGGCGGTATCATCGTAGCAATCGGCGGCGGTGGAAGGGATATACATCCTTGTTTTTCAAACAGCACACTCCGATAAAAATATTCAAGCCGAAGCTTGTAAAATTATTATAGCACAAAAGTTTTTATTCTTCAAGCAATGCACATCTTACTATCTTAAATCAGGTAGAAAAAGTCATACTTTTTTGATATAATATTAAAAATCCCCCTGCGTAAGGTATTGCTTGTTACGCTGCGTAATGTTGTAAAATAAGCAGCGTAAGGAGGTGAAAGCTATGTCAAAGTACACAACAGGAGAAATTGCAAAGCTCTGTGGCGTATCCGTCAGAACGGTGCAGTATTATGATTCAAGAAATATTCTTGTGCCAAATGAACTGTCGGAGGGCGGTCGCCGTCTTTATTGCGAAGATGATCTAAAGCGGATGCGGATTATCTGCTTCTTGCGTGAAGCCGGAGTTCCCATCAATAGTATCGGCGAACTGTTTGCCGAGGAGCATCCCGAAAAGGTCATTTCAATTCTGCTTGACCAGCAAGAACAAACACTTCGAGAAGAATTGGAAGAACAGCAGAAGAAGCTCAGTATCATTGAAACCATCAAGCGTGAGCTGAAAGAGGTTAAAAATTTCTCTGTTGAATCTATCGGTGATATAGCGTTTGTAATGAAAAACAAGAATAAGCTAAGAAAAATGCGTTGGGCTATGGTGCTTACGGGAATTCCCGTGACCGCACTACAATGGACATCGATCGTTCTGTGGATCACAAACGGTCTTTGGTGGCTGTTCGTGATATGGTCTTGCGTGGCAATTCCGTGGGGAATTTGCATGTCTAAATATTATTTTAATCACGTTTCCTATATTTGTCCCGAATGTCATGAGGTGTTCAGGCCCCGTTTCAAGGAAGTATTTTGGGCGTACCACACACCCAAAATGCGCCGTCTGACTTGTCCGAAGTGCGGACATAAGGGATTGTGTGTCGAAGTATACGCAGAAAAGGAGGACAAGAACAATGGATAATATTATGGAGTTTCTTCCGTTTTTAATTCCGCTTGTGATTGTACAGTTTGGGCTGTTTGGATATACACTGTATCACATTTTAACTCACAAGACATATAAGCGTGGCAATCGTGCTTTGTGGCTGATTATTACCATCGTGCTGATGAACTTTGTCGGGCCGATCCTTTACTTCCTGTTCGGCAAGGAGGACGCGTAATGGATATGCTGCGCATCACCGGTCTGCATAAGCGGTTTGGTGATAAGGAAGTATTACGTGGTCTTAATTTAACCGTACCGGAGCATAGCATAT
>JAZRRW010000056.1:0-12359 GCA_045651105.1 Lachnospiraceae bacterium | reverse complement strand
CTTCTGCATCATCTTCTGCAGCAGCTTCACACTCCTCACAAGTCTCCTCGGCTGCCTCTTCCATAACCCCCTCTGCCGGAACAGACTCTTCTACATTGTCTGTATCAGAAGCCTGGGCTTCGGACATTTCCTTTTCTAAATCCTTTTCCATATCTGCCATAAAATGACTCCTTGTTATTTTTTGTATAATTCATCCAATTGATGCTTTAAGTTTTTCAGCGTATCCACAACCTTCTCGTAATCCATGCGCTTCGGTCCGATAATACCTATCGTGCCACGCATGCCCTCTCCTAATTCATAGGTAGCTGTAACAACACTGCAATCCTTCATGCTTTGCACCTTGGTTTCATCACCGATATAAACCTGAATACCCGTCTCAGGACTTTCCTCTAAGGACTGCTCCACCAAATGCCCCAGCAACTGCTTCTCCTCAAAGGCAGTAATCAAATCACTGGCTCTCTGATGATCTGCAAGCTCCGGATAACGGAAGATATTGTTGGCTCCGGAGGTGTAAATCTCCAAGTCCTCATCTGCCTTGATAGCTTCTGCAACAGCATCCAGAACCTCACTGATTAAATCACTGTGAATGCCGGCCTTTTGCTTGATGGCAGCAATCATTCCGAGATTGATTTCCTCCATGCAAAGTCCGTTTAAATTCGTATTTAATAAAATGTTCAGCTTTAAAAGTGTCTCATCATCTAAATACTCTCTGACATGAAGCATACTGTTCTTGATGATATTGCCCTCTGCAACGATAACTGCCAAAATCTGATGCTTATCGACTCTGGACAATTGAAGAAACTTTAGCTTGTTGCGCTGAGCAGAAGGTGCCGTAATCATGGTAGCATAATTGGTATTGGCTGCCAGTACCTTTGCCACCTGCTTTAACAATAGCTCCGTCTTCTCTTCCTTTTCTAAAAGCATCTCCTTCAGTTCGACAATCTCGCGCTCCTTCTCCTCTAACATACTGTCTACATACAGTCTGTAGCCCTTATCAGAAGGAATACGCCCTGCAGAAGTATGGGGCTGTAAAATAAGTCCCATCTCCTCCAAATCGGCCATCTCGTTGCGAATAGTGGCGCTGCTGAGGTTTAAATCGGTATACTTGGAAATCGTGCGGCTGCCTACCGGCTCCCCTGTCTCCAAATAATTGCGGATAATGGCTTGAAGAATCTTACGCTTTCTATCATCTAATTGCATCCTGCCACCTCCTTTTGATTTATTAGCACTCGTTTGGCTTGAGTGCTAACACCTTCTAGACATAAGATACCACTAATATGCCCTAATGTCAACATTTTAAAAATAAAGAATTTATAAAATTAAGAATAAAAAAATAAAAGGCCTCCGGATACTAACGTAAAATACCACAAAAAGAGCGATAAGATTGCTCCTACCGCTCCGTCTTTATCGTTTAAATATTAAACTGCCTCTGTGCTGAATTCATTATTCACAAACTCACCAAGAGCCTCTAAAGTTGCTAAGTCCTTCTGAGCTGCCGCCTCACTGGCATACTTCTTTGCTTCAGCCTTATCAAATGTATTTACGAAGTATCCTTTCGCCTTAGAAACAGAAGCCACATAGCCCTCTTCACCACTAAACTTATTTCTCCATTTTAAATTAACCTTTACTACTGCCATGTTAAATCTCCCTTTCATTGGTTTATGTAAATTTTACACTTACAAGGCAGTAGAATAACATGTTTTGGGAGATTTGCCAAATGGTCTGTTAACTTATACGAAAACCCTTACCTGAACGCCACAAAGTACGCCAGCACAATCGCACCCAGCACAATTCGATACCAGCCAAACACCTTAAAGTCGTGTCTCTTTATGTATGCCATTAAGAACTTAATCACCACCATGGAAACCGCAAAGGCTACCAGCATGCCTATGAGCAACACTGCCAGCTCCAGTCCGGTAAATGCCAGACCGAATTTTAAGATTTTTAAAAGGCTGGCGCCAAACATAACGGGGATGGCTAAGTAAAAGGTAAATTCTGCTGCCACGGTACGGCTGACACCGATAAGTAAAGCACCTACAATGGTCGCGCCGGAACGGCTGGTTCCAGGGAATACTGCTGCTATCAGCTGGAATACACCAATAATCAATGCCGTCTGATATGTCAGCTCTGCCAGGCTGTTAATGCGGGATTTTTTGCCTTTATTCCAGTTTTCTACCACGATAAAAGCGATACCAAATATAACCAGCATTGCAGCAACTACATATCCATTGAATAAATATTCTTCCAGAATATCATCAAACAAAATACCTACGATTGCAGCCGGCACGCAGGCCACCAGTATCTTATACCACAGTGTAAAAATATCTTTGTCAATTTCTACCTTAATGGCATGCTTCTTTGTAATCCTGAAAGGCAAAATCTTTTTCCAATGCAACACAACTACCGCCATGATGGCACCCAGCTGAATTACTACTTCAAACATTTTAGGGAAACCTTCGGACACGCCTTCGAACTTAATAAACTCCTCCAACAAAATCATATGACCGGTGGAGCTAATCGGCAGCCACTCGGTAATACCCTCTACCAAACCAAAAAGTATCGCAATTAAAATATCTAACATTGTCTCTCTCCTAAACTAATATATTTCTCTATTTTTTATGCCGATGCGGGATACCTTTACGTCTAATCGGCAAGCTTCAGGTTATTTTATCGCCAGGTCACTTCGCCTGCCGTGCTGACTTCTTCTCTAAGAAGTGCCAGCCGCTTCAATGCTTCTGTCAATGTCTCATCCTTCTTTGCAAAATGAAATCTTATCAAGTGATGCACATCCTCACGGAAAAAGCTGGAGCCAGGCACTGCTGCCACACCTACATGCTCTGCCAGCCATTCACAAAATGCCACATCATCCTGCACACCAAACTCGGATACATCCATTAATACATAATATGCTCCCTGTGGCTCCGTTATGGTAAAGCCCAGCTCCTTAAGCCCTCCTACAAAGAGCTCCTTCATATGGGTATAATGAGCCTGCAGCTCTTTATAGTAATCATCCTCAAACTCCAGACCGACTACCGCCGCTTCCATAAGAGGTGCTGCAGCACCTACCGTCAAAAAATCATGAACCTTCTTCACCCTGTCAATGATTTCCGGTGCCGCAATCACATAGCCCAGTCGCCAGCCCGTAATGGAATAGGTTTTGGACAGAGAATTACAGATAATGGTCCGTTCCCGCATACCCGGCAGGGTCGCCATGTACACATGCCTATGCGGCTCATAAATAATATGTTCATACACCTCGTCTGTAATCACATAGGCATCATATTTTACTGCCAGTCTGGCAATGGTAAGCATTTCATCATAGGAAAATACCTTACCACATGGGTTAGAGGGATTACAAAGCACCAGTGCCTTGGCTCCATCTATAAAGGCCTGCTCCAACACCGCCTCATCAAAGGTAAATTCCGGCGGTGTCAATGGTATGTAAATAGGCTCAGCACCGGACAATATGGTATCAGCACCATAATTCTCATAAAAAGGTGAAAAAATCGCCACCTTATCTCCCGGATTGGTCACAGACATCATAGAAGCCATCATGGCCTCCGTACTGCCGCAAGTCACCACAATCTCTGTATCAGGATCCACCTTCATACCTGAAAAATGCTCCTGTTTTCTTGCCAATGCCTCTCTAAAATTCTGCGCTCCCCAGGTCAAGGCATACTGATGCGGCCCCACCGCTGCAATTTCAGCCAGTCTACCTGTAATCTCCTTTGGCGGCTCAAAATCCGGAAAGCCCTGGGATAAATTCACCGCACCATATTTATTAGCAATTCTTGTCATCCTTCGAATAACGGAATCCGTAAAATTGGCTGTTCTATCACTTAACGCTCTCATTTGCTCCTCCTGAAAAATCTCTTTTTATCATAAACTATAAAAAGAAATTTTGCAATTCCCTTAATGCAATTACTCCGGTGAATCCTCCAGTTTCTTATTTAGAAAGGACCAAATAAACGGAATACTGATAATACCGGTCGCTATATCTGCAAGAGGTTGTGAAATTTGTATCCCCCTAAGACCCCAAAAATGCGTCGTAATTAGTAAAAGCGGAATGAACGTAAGTCCGTTTCTGAGCATGGACAGGAAGGAGGACAAGCCTGCCTGTCTGGTACTCTGATAAAGCATATTAATGGGTACAGACAGAGATAAAAATACAACGCCTATACAGGAACACCTAAGGGCCAGCGTACCGATTTCCACAACCGCCGCACTTTTTTGAAACATATACACTATCTGCTGTGCGAAAATAAATCCTGGTACCGCCAGACAGCAAATCATACAAAAGCCCACACCCATTGTAACTAAAAGCCCCTTTTTCACGCGGGAATATTTCTTCGCCTGATAATTGAAGGCCGCCACCGGTTGGAAACCTTGACCCACACCTAAGCCAACACACATCACAAAGGCTGTGAAACGATTTACCACACTCATAGCTGCAATGGCTGCATCTCCGTAAGGTCTGGTCAGATTGTTCAACAAACCGCTGGAAATAGAACTCAAGCCCTGTCTGATAAGAGCAGGGAAGCCTACACGGCAAACAGTCAGATACGTTTCTGCTTTTCTACTGATAAATTTCAGACTGATTTTTCCCTGGGCCATCCTTTTATAAAAATAGAGTAATATCAAAAAACTGATAAATTGTGATACCGCCGTAGCGATGCCCGCTCCCAGCACTCCTAACGGAATGATCTTAATCAACAGATAATCACCGAAAATATTAATAATTCCGCCTGTTACCAGACCAATCATGGCATAAAATGCCTTGCCCTCATAACGCAGGTTATTATTTAACACAAAAGAACAAATCACTACAGGACACATAACCAGAACACATATACCATACTGTCTGGCATATGGCAAAATGGTCTCCGTACTGCCCAAAAGCCTCATAAACGGTGTCAGAAAGATAAGCCCCACTACCATCAAGACAACACCTATAGCTACTCCCGCGAAAAAGCCGCTTGACACATACTCCGAAGCTTCCTCCGTATCCTTATCTGCCAAAGCCTTCGACACCATGGAGCCGCTTCCCTGACCCAGCATAAAGGCTATGGCCTGAATAATGGTCTGCAGCGTGAACAAAATGCCTGTTGCAGCCTGCTGGCTCTCCCCCAGCGTACCTACAAAATACGTGTCCACCATATTGTAAATATTGGTTACCAACATGGAAATGGTGGTTGGTATTCCCAGGGAAATAATCAGGCGCGTCAAAGGTGACTTGGTCATTTTTTCGTAATATGCTTGTGTTTCTGTTTTCATAATCTACTCCAGTTCAATAATCTCACTATGTAATGCCGCATATCTGCCGCCCAATGCCAACAGCTCTTCATGGGTACCACGTTCCATGATGCGTCCCTTTTCCAGCACCATAATAGCATTGGCACTGCGAACTGTGGACAGGCGATGTGCAATAACAAAGGTCGTTCTGTCCTTCATGATGGCATCCATACCCTGCTGAATTTGCTGCTCCGTTCGTGTATCTACAGAGCTGGTGGCCTCATCCAAAATAAGAATAGGCGCCTTACTGATAGCCGCCCGGGCAATATTTAACAACTGACGCTGTCCCTGAGAAAGGTTGGCACCATCCTGTTCCAACATCGTATCATAGCCCTTTTCCAAATGCATAATAAATTGGTGGGCAGAAGCAATCTTTGCTGCCTCTTCCACTTCGTCATCCGTAGCATCCAGTCGACCATAGCGTATATTTTCCCGGACAGTGCCGGTAAACAGATGGGTTTCCTGCAGTACCATAGCAATATTGCTGCGAAGCTGCTTACGGTCAATCTGTTCAATTGGCACCCCATCTATCGTAATGCGTCCTTCTGTAATACTGTAAAATCTGCTAAGCAGATTGGTCACGGTAGTCTTGCCGGCACCGGTAGATCCTACAAAGGCAATTTTCTGCCCCGGCTTTGCGTACAGGGAAATATCATGCAGAACCGTCACCTCCGGTTTGTAGCCAAAGTTTACATGCTCCATCACTACATGCCCCTTAATAACAGGCATATCCACAATTTCTACGTCCTCACCGGCACCCTCCGGCAATTCATCCATAACCTCAAACACACGCTCCGCACCCGCAAGCGCTGCAAAAATCGTATTCATCTGGGTGGAAATCTCATTAATCGGACGATTAAACTTACGAGTATAATTCAGGGAAACGGTCAAGCCACCAACGTCAAAGCCCTGGAAAATAACCAGCAATCCACCAATACACGCGGTGATACCATAGCAGATATTGCAAATCTGATGGGTTACAGGCCCCATAATACCGGCACGAAATTGTGCCTTAATCTGCGCCTTACAAAAAGCATCATTTAAATATGCAAATTCTTCTACAGCAGTAGCCTCATGATTAAATACCTTTACTACCTTCTGTCCGGTAATGGTTTCCTGCGCATAGCCATTGATGGCGCCCAGATTGCGCTGCTGCTCCTGATATGCTCCACGTCCCTTCTGCACAATGGTCTTGCTGACATAGGTTAAAAGCGGTGTCATCAAAATAGTAATGGCACCCAAAATAAGATTGGTATAAAGCATCAGGAAAATAGTGCCTGCAATGGTAATTGCACCGGAAATTATTTTAATCAGGGTCGTATTTAACATCTCACCAACGGTATCAATATCATTGGTAAAACGACTCATAATATCACCTGTGGTATGCTCATCAAAATAACGCAACGGCAACGTCTGCAGCTTGTCAAACAGCTCCTGACGCATACGCCTTAATGATTTTTGTGATACCGCCAGCATAATACGCTGCTGCAGCCACTGTGTCAGTATAGTAACCGCATATACTGCTGCCATCATTAAAATTCCCACAAGCAGGCCTTCCATTCTGCTGCTCAAATCACAATCCTCCGGATTGTAATAAATAAACTTGTTCATAATCGGTCGAAGCATATAAGAGGTAGCAAGATTGCCAATGGTATAAATCACCGCGCAAACCAACGCCCATACGAACAAAATATCTTCCTCACCGATATATTTAATCAGTCGGATAACCGTCTTTTTGGTGTTCTTGGGCTTACCGCTCTTGCCCATCATAGAGGCGCGGCCTCGCCCTCCCGGTCCACCTATGCTAAAATCCTTTTTCTCAGGTCCGGAGGCTCTTCCACTATATTTTGTGCGGAGTCTTTCCGCTCTCTCTTTACTGATTGCCATCTTCAGACTCCTCCTTATCCTTCTGGGAATAATAAATCTCCTGATAAGTCTTGCAGGTACGGATTAACTCCTGATGGGTACCGCTGCCCACAATCTGCCCCTGATCCATGACAATAATCTGGTCCGCATCCATGACGGAATTAATACGCTGTGCAATAATAATCTTGGTCACCCCATCCAGCTCCTCACGGAATGCCTGACGAATACGGGCATCTGTGGCAGTATCCACGGCACTGGTAGAATCATCCAAAATTAAAATGCAAGGTCTCTTTAACAGTGCCCTGGCAATACAAAGCCTCTGCCTCTGACCACCGCTCAAATTGGTACCGCCCTGCTCAAGCTCTCTGTCATAACCTTCTCCAAAGCCACTGATAAATTCCTTTGCCTGTGCAATCTGACAAGCCCAATCCAGCTCCCTGTCATCCGCCTCCTCATTGCCCCAACGCAGGTTCTCTGCAATGGTACCGGAAAACAAGGTGTTTTTTTGCAATACCATAGCCACACTATCACGTAGCTGATACAGGGATAATTCCCTGACATCCGTGCCGTCCACCAACACCTGCCCCTCATCTGCGTCATAAAGCCTCGGTATCAGAGATACCAACGTAGTCTTGCCGCTGCCGGTGGAACCGATTATCCCCACCAACAGCCCAGCCTTAATACGCAGATTGATATTCTTTAAAACATGGTCCGTATTGTGCTTAAAATAACGGAAAGCCACATTCCTAAACTCAATATCCCCTCTTGCGATCACCTTGTGCTTCTCTAAAGCCTGCTCATCATGCAAATCTACCTCTGCCTCCAAAACCTCCGTAATACGCCTGTCAGAGGCAGCCGCTCTGGTACCCTGTAAGAAAATATTAGCCAGAAAATCCAGTGCCATCAAAATCTGAGTCAAATATGTAATCATAGCAGAAAGCGTACCTACCTCCATACCTCCCAGCATCACCTGCTCACCTGCCACCCAAACCACCAACAACGTGGTCACATTGATAGCAATGGCACTGGCCGGCTGCATTAAAATCATCATCTTCAGCGCAGATACACTCTTCTGCATCAAGGAGGTATTTACCTTGTTAAACTTCTCCTTTTCGTACTCCTCCCGCACAAAGGACTTGATAACATACTCGTTGGTAATGGTCTCATTGACATTATTATTCAGTGCGTCCAGCTGCTCCTGCATCCTGGTGTAACGTGGAGACGCTATATAAATAATCAAGGCTATGGTCACCGCCAGAAAGGGCACAATCGCACAAATAATCAGTGCCAGTCTGGGATTTAATTTAAAAGACATATAAACAGCACCAATTAACATAATGGGACTGCGAAACATACCACGCAAAAGCGTCTGGGTAAAGTTTTGAATTTGCGTTATATCATTGGTAATACGCGTAATCAAAGACCCTGTAGAAAAATCATCTATATTTGCAAAGGAGAACCTTTGAATCTTGGCAAAAGTCTTCATACGCACATCGGCAGCCAGATGAGCTGCACCGTTAATGGCAAAATGTGCACCAAGCACACCGGCAATCAACATCCCCACTGCGATCAAAAGCATATAAAAGCCATTCTGCAACACATACGCTGCATCCCCCTTCGCTGCCCCTTCATTAATAATATTGGCACTGATAAAAGGTAAAATAAATTCTCCTGCGGCCTCCAGTATCATAAATAACGGGCCTAAAATAAAACAGTAGCAATACCGCTTTATGGAATCTTTGTACTTTTTCATGATGTGTTCCTTTACTTTTAAAACAAATACAAATCCTATAAATACTCTTCCATTATATTCCTTATTCTTTAGAAATTCCAGACTTTTTTATTTAAAAATAGGTGAAATAAGTATTGCTATTGCATTTCTCCCTAAACAGTGTTATACTACTAAGCGCTGAAGCCCACGCAAGGATGGAGCTTGCAGCAAACAAAACCGTGAGTTCGAAACCATCCTCACGTAAATAAAAACTAAGGAGAAGTTCATATGAAAAACAAAAACGTAGCTTTTGTAACCCAGGCGGCTATGATTGCCGCTGTGTATGTGGTCCTAAGTGTGGTATTTGCGCCATTTGGTACCCAGGCTGTTCAGGTGCGTATTGCAGAGGCACTGACTATTCTGCCGATCTTTTCTGCCGCGGCCATTCCCGGCTTGTTTGTAGGATGCTTTATCGGCAACATTCTGGCAGGCGGTATTTTACCGGATGTGGTATTTGGCAGTCTTGCCACCCTTATTGGCGCAGTGGGAACCTACAGACTCAGAAAGGCTCGTCCTGTACTAGGCACACTGCCTCCTATCATAGCCAATATGGTTATTGTACCGCTGGTGCTGCGCTATGGCTACGGCGACCCCTTACCTATTCCCTACATGATGATGACCGTAGGTATTGGCGAAGTGATTTCCTGTGGTGGGTTGGGTATGATTTTGTATGCTGCTTTGCAGCCTATGAAGCACAAAATTTTTGAAAGTTGATTAAAATGGTAGCCAGGAGCTTACAAATTGAATGTACGCTTCCGGCACTTTTGTATTGAAAAACTTCAGACACTCTGTTATAATTTCTTATGAAATTGAATATTTTAAAATCAAGGAGGATTTTATTATGATTATATGTCGCGCAAAGGATTATGATGAATTAAGCAGAAAAGCTGCAAATATTATTGGCGCTCAGATTATTATGAAGCCGGATTGTGTACTGGGATTAGCTACAGGCGGTTCACCGGTAGGTACATACAAGGAGCTGATTAAGCGTTGTGCAGCCGGCGACTTGGATTTTAGCCAGGTTTCTACCATAAATCTGGACGAGTACAAGGGACTTTCTCCGGAGAATGACCAGAGCTATCGTTATTTCATGAACACCAATTTATTTGACCATGTAAATATTGACAAGACTCGTACACACGTACCAAATGGTTTAGAGCCGGACTCTGCAAAGGCTTGCGCAGATTACAATGCAATTATTGCTGAAATGGGCGGTATTGATTTACAGCTGTTAGGTCTCGGTCACAATGGTCACATTGGCTTCAATGAGCCTGCTGATGCATTTGCATTAGAGACCAACTGTGTGGACTTACAGGCAAGCACCATCGAAGCTAATAAGCGCTTCTTTGCATCTGAGGCAGACGTTCCACGTCAGGCTTATACTATGGGTATTGGAAATATTATGCAGGCAAAGAAAATTGTGGTTGTTGTAAGCGGCAAAGATAAGGCTGAAATCTTACGCA
Source organism: Lachnospiraceae bacterium (assembly GCA_045651105.1). GTDB lineage: Bacteria > Bacillota > Clostridia > Lachnospirales > Lachnospiraceae > RGIG6307. The sequence goes on along the minus strand of JAZRRW010000056.1, from coordinate 1,967 downwards.
AGGTAGTTACCGGTCCTATTACACCACAGGTTCCTGCTTCTGTTTTACAGCTTCATCCTGATTGCACCATTGTTGCTGACGAGGCTGCATTATCTTTATTGGATGCTGAATAAACTTTAAAATTATGTAATAATAAAACAGTGCAAATTCGGTCAGAATCTGCACTGTTTTTATTTACACTAATTCCCTTCACCTACTTCGGCTATCTCGGGCTTATTACCCCAGCATATAAAAAATACTCGTACCCACACCAATTGGCAGCCCCAGTAAGAGCCATACGACTAGCAGCAATATCCAGCCAAGTAAGAAGGCAATACTGTAAGGCAGCATGGTAGCCGTCAAGGTGCCCACACCGGCATTTTTGTCATAACGCTGAGCAAACATCAGGATAACTGCATAATAGGTCATCATCGGTGTAATAACGTTGGTGCAGGAATCCCCCAGTCGATAGGCCAACTGACAAAGCTCCGGACTGTAACCTAGGATCATGAACATCGGCACAAAAACAGGTGCCAGAATGTTCCACTTGGCGGAAGAGGAACCCATAAACAAATTCATTACGGATGAAAAAATCGCAAAAATCACCATCAAAGGAATCAGACCAATATTAATTTTCTGGAAGAAATTGGCACCGGTCAAGGCAATTATGGTGCCTATTTGTGTATAATTAAAATAATTAATAAACTGAGACGCTACAAAGGCCAGCGCCAGGAAGGACCCCATAGAGGACATGGACTTGGCAAGGGCTGCACATATATCCTTCTCCCCTTTAAAAACACCGGCCGTTTTGCCATAAACCACACCGGGCAAAAAGAATAATAATGTAATCAAAATGACAGCACTGTCAATTAGTGGGGATGTTGGACGTCCTAAAAGTGTGCCGTTTTCATTTTTAAAAAGTGAGTTTTCCGGAAGACAGGCAAGTACAATCACCGCCACAAAAATCAAAGCTACAATGCCCGCATTACGCATGCCCCGCTTTTCTTCAGGCGTAATGGTGGTCAAGCTCTGGTCTTCCTCCCCCATCACCTCTCCGCCAAAGGTCTTTAAACGAGGCTCCACAATCTTGTCTGTTACAAAGGTTCCCAAAGCGGTCACCAGAAATGTAGAAAATGCCAAAAAGATATAATTACCCATAATCGCCACCTGGTAGTTCGGGTCAATAATAGAAACAGCCGTCTGGGTAATACCTGCCAGCAAAGCATCCAACGCACCAATCAGTAAATTCGCAGAGAACCCACCGGACACGCCTGCAAAAGCTGCTGCCAGGCCGGCCATAGGATGCCTTCCATATGCACGGAAAATCATAGCCCCCAAAGGAATTAAAATAACATAACCTGCATCGCTTGCCACGTTAGACATCACTCCTAAAAACACCACCATAGGAGTAATAAATTTGGCCGGAGTAATTTTTACGGTACTTTTTAACAAGGCATTAATAAGACCGGACTGCTCCGCCACACCAACACCAAGCATGGCCACCAGCGTCATTCCCAGAGGCGCATAATTCGTGAAATTTTTCACTGCATTGGTCAGCATATACGTAATCCCTTCCTTGGTCAAAAGGCTCACTGCTGTCACTGTGGTTTCCTTCAGCTCACCGCCGGAAATCAACTCCCCGGTAGCCGATACACCAAATGCTGCGCACACTGCAGACAACACTACTATGGCTCCTGCAAATAACGCAAACAATGCCACCGGATGTGGCAGCTTATTTCCTATCTTTTCAATTCTGTTGAGCCAACGACCGGTTGTTTCGGACTTGGCAGATTTATTTTTCTTGTTCATAAGTACTCCTTATTATCTTTCATAAATTATTTCCAAAATATATCAATATCATAAGCAAAAAAGCCTTTGATTATACTATTTTACAAGCATGCACGCAAAAACTACCGTAATAATTCCGCTACTTATGAGAGGGCCTGAAAGCCCTCTAAAACTTATAGCAAAACTATTACGGTAGTTTG
>JAZRRW010000055.1:0-6151 GCA_045651105.1 Lachnospiraceae bacterium | reverse complement strand
GAAAGGGTCGTTATGAGTATACAAGAAATATTAGGAAATAGAATGTTATTTTTGGATGGCGGCATGGGTACCTTGTTGCAGGAGCGTGGACTGAAGCCGGGTGAACTTCCGGAGACCTGGAATATATCTCATGCGGAGGCTGTGATAGATATACATAAGGCGTATCTGGAGGCCGGTGCGGATATGATACTGGCTAATACCTTTGGTGCCAACTGTCTGAAATTTGGTGAGGATTTAGAGGCCATTGTTACGGCAGGTATAGCCAATGCCAAACGTGCCGTGGCGGAGAGCGGCAGGGAAGCATTTGTGGCCTTGGATATGGGGCCTACCGGAAAGCTGTTAAAGCCTATGGGTACGCTGGCTTTTGAGGATGCCGTAGCAATTTATAAAGAGGTGGCTGCAGCCGGAGAGAAGGCCGGTGCGGATTTAATTGTCATAGAAACCATGAGTGATACTTATGAGTTGAAGGCGGCAGTGCTGGGAGCTAAGGAGGCTACTGACCTTCCGGTAATTGCAACGGTTATTTTTGGCGAGAATGAAAAGATGTTGACGGGGGCTACTCCGGAGGCGGTAGTGGCTTTATTAGAGGGTTTGCGCGTGGATGCTATCGGTATGAACTGCGGTCTGGGGCCAAAGCAGATGAAGCCGATTTTTGAACGAATGGCAGCCTGTGCCTCTGTTCCATTAGTTATCAGTCCTAATGCGGGGCTTCCGCGTACGGAGAATGGCCGCACGGTATTTGATGTATCCGGTGAAGAGTTTGCAGAGGATATGGCAGAGCTGGCCGGCATGGGCGCGTGGATTCTGGGTGGATGCTGTGGAACCACACCGGCTCATATTAAGGCAATGGTGGATAAGTGCAGGGATATCGTACCAAAGTCTTTGGTAGAAAAAGATATGACATTTGTGTCAAGTTATTCTCATGCCGTTGTTTTAGGCGAGAAGCCGGTTATTATCGGGGAACGTATTAATCCTACGGGGAAATCCAGGTTTAAACAGGCGCTTCGTGACCATAATATAGAATATATATTAGAAGAGGGTGTAAAGCAGGTAGATGCAGGCGCCCATATTCTGGATGTAAATGTGGGACTTCCGGAAATCGATGAAGTGCAGTTGATGCAGGAGGCGGTATACGAGCTGCAGGGCATTTTGGACACGCCTCTTCAGATTGATACTACCAACATGGCTGCTATGGAGCAGGCTATGCGTATTTACAATGGAAAGCCGATGGTCAATTCCGTGAATGGCAAAGAAGAGTGTATGGCGCAGGTATTTCCTCTGGTGCAGAAATATGGTGGTGTAGTGGTGGCACTTTGTCTGGACGAATCCGGTATTCCGGACACAGTAGAGGGCAGACTGGCCATTGCAGAGAACATTTATGCCACAGCGGCACAGTATGGTATTCCACGCAAGGATATTGTGGTGGATGCGCTGACCATGACTATGAGCACCGACGATAATTCCGCACAGGTGACCTTGGATACGGTAAAGCGTATTCGTGAAAAGGGTGGTCGTACGGTGCTGGGTGTGTCCAATATCTCCTTTGGTCTGCCGCAGCGCGAGCTGATTAATTCCGCCTTCTTTACTATGGCTTTACAGGCGGGTCTTTCTGCAGGTATTATCAATCCCAATGCGGGGGCTATGATGCAGGCTTATGACACCTATCTGGTACTGGGCGGTTTTGACAAGCAGTGTGCAGGGTATGTGGAGAAGTATGCTCAGGCAAAGGTACAGAGCGGAGGCAATACAGTGGGTGCTGTACCAGCGCCACAGGCAGCAAATTCACAATTCTCTCTCCAGGCCTGTATTATCAAAGGATTTAAGGAGCAGACGGCCAGAGCTGCAGAGCATATGTTAGCGAAGAAGGCTCCCTTAGACATTATCAATGAAGAGCTCGTACCTGCTCTGGATGTGGTAGGAAAGGGCTTTGAAAAAGGTACCATGTTCTTGCCACAGTTGTTAAAGAGTGCAGAGGCTGCACAGGCAGGCTTTGCAGTCCTTAAGGAATTTATGCAGCGTACAGGACATGAGGAAAGCAAAAAAGCGACAGTGGTACTGGCTACGGTGAAGGGCGATATTCATGATATCGGCAAAAATATCGTAAAGGTACTTTTGGAAAACTATGCGTATGATGTGATTGACTTGGGGAAGGATGTGCCGGCGGAGGCTGTGGCAGAGGCAGTGGTGGAAAAGCATGCGCCGATTGTGGGGTTAAGTGCTTTAATGACCACTACCGTAGCCAGTATGGAGGACACTATCAGGCTGCTTCGTGAAAGAGCTCCGTGGTGTCAGGTAATGGTAGGTGGTGCAGTATTGACCAAAGAATACGCCGATCGCATTGGTGCAGATTTCTATGCAAAGGATGCGATGCAGTCGGTTTATTTCGCGGAACAGCTACAGTAAGGCTGAAAACATTGATTTTTGTGGAGAGTTTATAAATCTTTCACAATTTCTACATGATTTTTCAGAAAAGAAATATTGATTTATGTGGCGAGCCAATTTATAATCTTAAATATAACATAATACTATTTAAGGAAAAGAATGGATAATAAAATGAACGGATATAACAATACAAATAACAGTCAGCCAAGACAGGGTGGGAATTCTGAAAACGGCGGCAATGGCGGTCCAAACAAGAACAACCGCCGCAATATTATAATGTTAGTAGTATCTCTGGGAATCTTTTTGTTTTTCCTGTGGTCTACTTCTCAGATGATGTCTGACACCATGCATGAAGAGATTAGCTATTCTCAGTTTGTACAAATGCTGGAGGACGGTCAGGTAGAAGAGGTTGTGGTTGAGGATGAGCTCATCTACATTTACCCAAAGAAAGAGGAGAAAGAGCCTGTTAACAAGATGGAGGAGCTGCTTTTGGCTTATTACGGGCAGGGGGAAGAGCTGGTTTATGTGACTGCTATGGTGGAGGACTATAGTACTCTTACCGCCCGTGTGCTGGCAGCAGACGTGGAGCTTGTCCGCAATATGCCTGACTCTACCGGCAGCATTTTGTACCTGCTGCTTACCAGTGTTTTACCATTGGTATTAATGGTAGCCTTCTTTACCATGATGATGAAGAAAATGAGTGGTAAGGGCGGTATGTTTGGCATGGGCAAAAGTACTGCCAAGGTGTATGTGCAGAAGGAAACCGGTGTTACCTTTAAGGATGTTGCCGGTGAAGACGAGGCAAAGGAATCCTTGGTTGAGGTGGTAGATTTCCTGCACAATCCGGGTAAGTACGCAGGCATCGGTGCTAGATTGCCAAAGGGAGCTTTGTTAGTAGGACCTCCTGGTACCGGTAAGACGCTGCTTGCAAAGGCTGTGGCAGGTGAGGCCGGTGTACCGTTTTTCTCTTTGACCGGCTCGGATTTTGTAGAGTTATATGTAGGTATGGGTGCTTCCCGTGTAAGAAGCTTATTTGAGGAGGCCAACAAAAATGCGCCTTGTATTATATTTATTGACGAAATTGATGCTATTGGCCGCAGCCGTGATTCCAAGTATGGTGGTGGTAACGAAGAGCGTGAGCAGACTCTCAATCAGCTTCTTAGTGAGATGGATGGTTTTGATTCCAGCAAGGGTATTTTGATTTTGGGTGCTACCAACCGTCCGGAGATTTTGGACAAGGCGTTGCTTCGTCCGGGACGTTTTGACAGACGTATTATCGTGGACAGACCGGATTTAAAGGGGCGTGTGGAGATTTTAAAGGTGCATGCCAAGAATGTCCGTCTGGATGAGACCGTAGATTTACAGGAAATTGCGCTGGCTACCAGTGGTGCAGTGGGTTCAGATTTGGCCAATATGATTAACGAGGCTGCTATTAATGCAGTAAAGGAAGGCCGCGAATGTGTAAGCCAGAAGGATTTGTTTGGTGCTGTGGAGCAGGTATTGGTTGGTAAGGAGAAAAAGGACCGCATCATGAGTCAGCAGGAGCGCAGAATTGTGTCCTATCATGAGGTGGGTCATGCCCTGATCAGTGCTTTGCAGAAAAACAGCGAGCCTGTTCAAAAGATTACTATCGTGCCTCGTACCATGGGGGCTTTGGGCTATGTGATGCATGTGCCTGAGGAGGAGAAGTACCTGAATACGAAGGCGGGGCTGCAGGATATGTTAGTAGGTCTGTTTGGTGGCCGTGCTGCGGAGGAGATTGTTTTTGATAGTGTTACTACGGGGGCGTCTAATGATATTGAGAAGGCAACTAAGATTGCCAGATCTATGGTTACCCAGTATGGTATGAGTGACAAGTTTGGTCTGATGGGGCTTGAGACGGTAGAGAGCCAGTATTTGAGCGGTCATACCTCCATGAATTGTGCAGATGCTACGGCAGCTGCGGTAGATGAGGAAGTAAGACGTATCTTGGAGGAAAGTTATAAAGAGGCATTACGTCTGCTTCGCGAGAACAGAGAGGTTATGGATCGGTTGGCAGAGTTCCTGATTGAGAAGGAGACCATTACCGGTAAAGAGTTCATGAAGATTTTCCGCGAGATTAAGGGCATTCCGCAGCCGGAGGAGCCGGAGGATCATGCCAGCAGGCTGATGAAGGAAACGAAGGAAACCGAGCGTGCTATGCATCATGAAGAGGACTCAGAGGAGCAGAAGTCTGAAGAAAACTTAAAAACCGTGTTGGAGCATCAGAATATGAGAGATATCAAGGATGCGGAAAATATGCCTCAGAAGGGACGTTTTTCCAATGCAGACTTAGAGGAATAATTAAGCCTGATAAAGAATAATGCTTTGAAGGCATAAGAATAATTTGCAGGAGGGATCCCGCATATGTTTCATTTAGAAGAAGAATTAAAAAACTTACCAAAAAAGCCTGGCGTGTATTTAATGCACGACCAGGCTGATACTATTATATATGTGGGCAAGGCGATTAATCTGCACAGTCGTGTCAGAAGCTATTTTCGCGAGAAAATCGGGCGCGGGCCGTGGATTGACAAAATGGTCAGCCAGATAGCACGCTTTGAGTATATTGTAACAGACTCCGAACTGGAGGCTCTGGTTTTAGAGAATAACTTAATCAAAGAATATAATCCTAAGTACAATACGCTGTTAAAGGATGGCAAGACTTATCCATACATTAAGGTAACTCTGGGGGAGGCTTATCCGCGGGTGCTTTTTTCCAGGCAGATGAAAAAGGACAAGTCCAGATATTTTGGTCCTTTTTCCAGTGCAGGGGCGGTGAAGGATACCATTGAGTTAATCAATAAGCTTTTTCTGTTGCGCACTTGTAATCGTAATTTGCCAAAGGATATGGGAGTGGAGCGGCCTTGTCTCAATCACCATATTAAGCAGTGTCTGGCACCTTGTCAGGGGTATGTCAGTGAAGAGGCTTATGGGGAGCAGGTAAGGAAAGCACTGGATTTCCTGAATGGGAATTATCAGCCTGTGATGAAGGAGCTGATGGCCAAGATGCAGGAGGCCAGCGCTAACCTGGAGTTTGAAGAGGCTGCCAAGTATAGGGATCTGCTGGAGAGTATGCGTAAGGTCAGCGAAAAGCAAAAGATTACGGACAGCGACCAGGAGGACAAGGATGTGATTGCCCTTGCCAGGGATGACAGGGACTGTGTTATTCAGGTGTTTTTTGTCCGTGGCGGCAAAATGATAGGTCGCGAGCATTACTATATGACAAATGTGTCAGATTTATCTAAGGGAGAGATTATTCAGGAGTTTATCAAGCAGTTTTATGGTGGTACTCCCTTTATTCCAAGGGAGCTTTTTTTGCAGTTTGATATTGAGGAACAGGAGCTTCTGGAGCAGTGGCTGACGGGTATACGGGGGAGCCGGGTCTACATCCGCGTGCCTAAAAAGGGTATGAAGGAAAAGCTGGTGGAGCTGGCGGCCAACAATGCCAGAGTGATTTTGTCTCAGGACAGAGAGAAGCTAAAGCGGGAAGAAGGACGCACCATAGGTGCTGTAAAGGAAATTGCCGCATTACTTGGTCTTACTCATATTGAGCGTATGGAGGCCTTTGACATTTCTAATATTAACGGTTTCGAAAATGTGGGCTCTATGGTAGTATATGAAAAGGGACGCCCAAAACGCAGCGATTATCGTAAATTCCGCATTAAGACAGTAACCGGGCCGGATGATTATGCCTGCATGAGAGAGGTGTTAACCAGGCGCTTTACTCATGGGCTGGAGGAAGCAAAGGAGC
>JAZRRW010000054.1:0-4962 GCA_045651105.1 Lachnospiraceae bacterium | reverse complement strand
TTCTACTACGAATTTCCCGTATTTTTTGTCTTCAGAGATTTCTACAACCTCAATATTTGGTCTTTCAAAATCAAACACTCCAATACCCTCCCTTACAAATTAATCATTTACCTGTTATACTAATTATTTAGAGTATAACTCGACGATTAACATTTCGTCAACAGGAACATCAATCTGAGCTCTTGTAGGAAGTGCCTTAACAGTTCCCTTTAAAGCTTCAATATCGCAGTCAATCCATTCCGGGAATAATCTGCCGCCTGTTACTTCTACAATATCTTTGTATCTCTGTAAAGATTTGGATTTTTCTCTGATTTCGATAACATCTCCTGCCTTAACTAAGTAAGATGGGATGTTAACACACTTGCCGTTTACTAATACGTGCTTGTGACCAACAATCTGTCTAGCCTCACGACGTGTACGAGCAAAGTTCATTCTAAATACTACGTTGTCAAGACGGCTCTCAAGCATAACCATTAAGTTTTCACCGGACAAGCCCTTCATTCTGTCTGCCTTCTCATAGTAGTTACGGAAAGGTTTTTCTAATACACCGTAGATGAATTTAGCTTTCTGCTTTTCTCTCATCTGTAAGCCGTATTCACTTACCTTCTTGCCTGCTCTTGCAAAATTTCTGTTAGACTTCTTGTCATAACCTAAAACGCTTGGCTCTAAACCAAGTGCACGACATCTCTTAAGTACTGGTACTTTATTAACTGCCATTTTTTAATCTCCTTTTATAATGAGTTGTTTACAGTGAGTTTCTTTCTCACTTTCTTCCAACTGTTTTAACGACTATACACGACGACGTTTTGGTGGGCGGCATCCATTGTGTGGAACCGGTGTTACGTCTGTAATACTTGTCACTTCTAATCCTGCAGTATTTAATGCACGGATTGCTGCTTCACGGCCTGAACCTGGTCCCTTAACGAAAACATCTACTGTCTTTAAACCATGTACCAAAGCAGCCTTTGTAGCTGTTTCAGCTGCTGTCTGTGCAGCATATGGAGTAGATTTTCTTGAACCTTTAAAACCAAGACCACCAGCACTTGCCCAGCTAAGAGCGTTACCTTCAGCATCTGTTAATGTAACGATAGTGTTATTGAAAGATGCCTGAATATGTGCCTGTCCGCGTTCAACGTTTTTCTTAACGCGCTTCTTTGTTACTTTCTTTGCAACTTTTTTAGCCATTTCTAAACTAACCTACTTTCTTCCTACAATTAATTATTTCTTCTTGTTTGCTACTGTTTTCTTAGGACCTTTTCTGGTTCTAGCATTGGTCTTAGTCTTCTGACCACGAACCGGAAGACCCTTACGATGACGAATACCTCTGTAGCAGCCGATTTCCTGAAGTCTCTTAATGTTCAAAGCGATTTCTCTTCTTAAATCACCTTCTACAACCATAGTCTCATCAACTATTTCCTGAATCTTCTTTACATCATCATCTGTTAAATCTCTAACACGTGTGTCCGGATTTACACCAGCCTGCGCCAAGATTTTGTTTGAACTTACTCTACCGATACCATAAACGTATGTTAAACCAATTTCAATACGTTTTTCTCTAGGTAAGTCTACACCTGCGATACGAGCCATTTACGTTTCCTCCATTTAGCATTTCGCTTGATAATTTGATAGGCCTTCTGCCTATAATAGATTAGTGCATACGCACTGTCTGTGTGCCCCGGTCTGTTTTGGGCACTCTGTTACTAATTGATTGGGGCATCTGCCCAATCGGACATGAATCCGATCTTTCCGATACTCGACATCAGCTATAAGCTGAGGGTCTGCTAAAGCGACCTAATTTTCGGTATCAACAAGTAATCTCCCGTAAGCTCTATCGAATCTATCATATAAAATACGCTGTACAACGTATGGGTTAAGCTTATACAATACAATCTCACAAGAACTCACATACTCCTCCTCGTCTGAGACGAATACTAGCGAAGCCGGTGATTATCCCTGTCTCTGTTTGTGCTTTGGATTCTCACAGATAATTCTGATCTGTCCTTTTCTTTTAATAACTTTGCACTTTTCGCAAATTGGTTTTACTGATGATCTAACCTTCATGTTAAACCCTCCTTTCATAAAAGACCAACATATACTTTACCACAATACAAAAACAAATGCAAGCAAAATTTTACTTTTTTCAGAAAAATTTGCTCGCATCTGCTCCATCTTTTTATTTATCTCTCCAGATGATACGTCCCTTTGACAAATCATACGGGGATAATTCTAATGTAACCCGGTCACCAGGTAAAATACGAATAAAATTCTGGCGTAATTTACCGCTGATATGTGCTAAGACCCTGTGGCCGTTTTCCAGTTCTACCTGAAACATGGTGTTTGGCAGCTTTTCTACAACTGTACCTTCAATTTCAATAACGTCAGCCTTTGACATAGTTTTCCTCCTGAATTTGTTTCGATATTATTGTAACCAATTCCTTCCAAAAATACAATACAAATTTTAATATAATGTAAGAATTTCCGGTTCACCCTCTGTAATAAGAATAGTATTTTCATAGTGAGCCGCCCATGAACCATCCTCTGTAACTACAGTCCAGTCATCATCCAGCCATGCCACATCCGGTCTGCCCATAGTAATCATAGGCTCTATCGCCAGTGTCATGCCGGGACGAAGCTTCGGTCCTCTGGTGCGCTGCCTGAAATTCGGAATTTCAGGACTTTCATGCAGTTCCCTGCCAATACCATGACCTGTCAAGTCATACACGATACCATACCCGAACTGACTCACATATTCATCGATTGCATTGGATATTTCATGAAGATGATGCCCGGGCAAGGCATACTTGATACCTTCAAAAAAACTCTGCTTTGTAACATCCATAAGTTTTTGTACCTCAGCACTAATCTTACCCACCGCATGTGTTCGGGCAGCATCAGAATGATAGCCTTTATAAATAAGACCCATATCCAGACTGATAATATCGCCCTCTTGCAAAATACGATTTTTGCTTGGAATTCCATGTACCACTTCTTCATTTACGGAACAGCACACCGTCGCCGGATATCCGTTATAATTCTTAAAATTAGGCACACAATCCATCTTCTTAATCATCTTTTCGGCAAATTCATCCAGTTCCCATGTGGTAATACCAGGCTTTATCAGCTCCTCCATAGCCTTGTGTACCTCTGCAATTCTTTTGTTAGATTCTCGCATCAGTTCAATTTCTCTGGAAGATTTAATTGTTATCGCCATAGTCTTCCTCCAACTAGCCCCGGCAAACGTCTGCCTGACGTTCACAGTCCTGACCACTCAAAATTGCCACGATGGCAGCAAATACTTCCTTCATATCTACAGTACCATCCACGGTTTTAAGTATGCCTTTCGCAGAATAAAAATCAATTAATGGCTGTGTCTGCTTATGATATACTTCCAAACGGTTCTTAACTGTTTCAGGCTTGTCATCATCTCTTAATACCAGCTCCTGACCACACTTGTCACAAATGCCCTCTGACTTTGGAGGCACATGCTCTATGTGATATGTAGCTCCACAAGTAAGACATGCACGACGACCACCCATTCTTTTAATTATATTTTCATCAGGAACGTCCACGTTGATGGCATAATCTATCTGATCACCAAGCACTGCTAATGCCTGCTCCAACACTTCTGCCTGTGGTATAGTACGAGGAAAACCATCCAAAACATAACCGTTTGCACAATCCGGATCAGCAACTCTGTCCAACAAAATCTTAACGGTTAACTCATCCGGAACAAGCTGTCCTTTATCCATATATTTTTGGGCTTCCACACCAAGTTCCGTACCATTCTTGATGTTTGCTCTAAATATATCACCTGTAGAAATATGCGGAATCTGATATTTGTCTGCAATCATTTTTGCCTGAGTACCTTTGCCGGCACCAGGTGCACCTAACATTATAATTTTCATAAAAATGCCCTCTTTTTAACAAAAGCCGGGTGAAAATCACTTTTCACCCAGCTGCCATGATTATTAATCGTTTAAGAATCCTCGATAATTACGAACAAGCATCTGAGATTCAATCTGCTTAATTGTCTCTAAGATAACACTAACCACGATGATAAGTGATGTGCCACCGAAGGAAACAGATGCATTAAACACACCTGAGCAGATGAACGGAACAACAGCTACGATAAGTAAGCCGACTGCACCAATAAATACAATGTGATTTAATACTTTGTTCAAATATTCAGTAGTTGGACGTCCCGGTCTGATACCCGGCACAAATCCACCCTGTCTCTTTAAATTGTCTGCAATCATCATAGGATTGAAGGATACTGATGTGTAGAAATATGCAAATGCTACAACTAAAACAATGTAAATTACTAAACCAATAGAATATTTAGCATTTTCCAATGAATTAAACTTACACCAGTTACTTTGATTTAATACCTTTAAAACTTCACCCCAAAAACCAGTTGCCTGAATTCCAAAGAAGGAACAAATAATAATCGGGAACTGCATAATGGATGATGCGAAAATTACAGGAATAACACCTGAGGTATTAACCTTTAAAGGAATTTTGGAGCTCTGTCCGCCTACGCTTCTTCTGCCTTGTACCTTCTGTGCGTACTGTACCGGAATATTACGTGTACCGGAATTTAACAGTACAATAAATACAATCATACCAATTATAATGGCAAGAATAACTACAGCTGCTAAAATAGCTGTTGCAGGTGCTTTACCAATTACAAACTGTTCTGCAAGATTTACAAAATCAGCCGGAATGGTAGACAAAATATTGATAACCAATACGATAGAAATACCATTGACAACACCCTTTTCTGTAATTCTTTCGCCAATCCACATCAGGCATGCACTACCGGCTGTTAAAGCCATAATAACTGTAATTACATTTAACGCGTTATATTCCTGTAATAAGCCCTGATTACCAAATCCGATAGCCATTGCTGCAGACTGAATAAGAGCCAAAGCTACAGTTACATAAGTCGGAGGCCAAGCGGTC
>JAZRRW010000053.1:0-27925 GCA_045651105.1 Lachnospiraceae bacterium | reverse complement strand
ACAAGTTCTACCATGAGACCAAGATTTTGGCAGAAGAGGATGCTTCCAAAAAGGCAGGCTGGATTGCGCTATTATTACTGACCAAAGGTGTGTTGGAGGACGCCATTGATGTACTGGGCTTTAGTGCTCCTGAAAAGATGTAAGGAGATTGCATGAAATATTTAATTGCTTCAGATATTCACGGAAGTGCATATTATTGCGAGAAGCTGCTTAATTGCTTCAAGGAGGAGAAGGCCGACCGTCTGCTTCTTTTGGGAGATTTGCTGTATCATGGCCCGCGCAATGATTTGCCAAAGGGCTACGCGCCCAAAGAAGTCATAGAGCTTTTGAATGCACACAAGGACGTTATTATTTGTGTGCGTGGCAATTGCGAGGCTGAGGTGGACCAGATGGTACTGGACTTTCCGGTGATGGCGGAGAGCTGCATGCTGTCTGAGGGCAGGCAGTTAATTATGGCTACCCATGGTCATATTTACAATCTGGACAATCCTCCGAAGCTCAAAAAGGGCGATATCCTGCTACATGGTCATACCCATGTGCCTGCCAATGTGGAGACGGATACCTTCCGTTATTTGAATCCCGGCTCCGTGTCTATTCCAAAGGAAGGCAGCGCACATAGTTATATGACACTGGAGGATGGTCAGTTTACGTGGAAGGATTTGGACGGCCAGACTTATATGAGCTGGATTTCCAAGAGTACGGCGAAGCTAAAGCCGCTTATCAGAATCTAATACTTGCAAATAATAGGGTGTAAGGTCCTTGATAACTCAGTGGACTTTGCACCCTGAAATTTGTGCATATTTATATCCGAATAATATTGACATTTTCACCAGAAATGATAAGATGAACATATGAGCAGGTATTCATATGAAAGGAGGGGCAGGATGCATATCGAGAGGGAACATATTGAAGTGTGCGAGTTTTTGCATGTACATGAGGATGTAGTGGAAGATGTGAGGTTACATATGCCGGAGGAGGATAAGCTCTATGATTTGGCGGATTTCTTCAAGGTGTTTGCGGATTCTACCAGAATTAAGATATTGTATGTGCTTTTGATGCACGAGATGTGTGTATGTGATCTGGCAGGCATTTTGGGAGCCAGTCAGTCAGCGGTGTCTCATCAGTTAAGGACGCTCAAGCAGATGGATTTGGTACGAAGCCGCAGAGAGGGCAAGACTGTATTTTATTCTCTGGCAGATGACCACATCAAGTCTATTTTAAGTCAGGGGCTGGAACATATTGAAGAGTAAGGGCGTATGCCTTATATAAATAATAAAGGAGATTTTACCATGAAAAAAGTATACATTTTAGAGGATTTAGATTGTGCACACTGTGCAGCATTGATTGAAGAGGAGGTTGGCAAGCTGGAAGGTGTTACTAAGAGTTCTTTAGCATTTTTAACACAGAAGCTTACCATCGAGGTGGCTGAGGACAAGGCAGCAGCAGTAGAAAAGGACATTATTGACATTGTAAAGAAGAGGGAGCCTGACGTAACAGTCATTGCAAAATAGTATGAGCAGGAAACTGAAAAAACAATTAAAGAAAATAGGTATCAGCGGCGCATTGTTTGCCATTGGTATGATTTTAGAGCATTTACCGGAGCTTATAAGTCTGCCGGAAACTGATGGACTGGGAGTGTCGGAGATATTAAAGCTAATAGCCATCCCGATTTTGGCCGCATCTTATCTTATCATTGGTCTAGACGTTGTCAAGGCTGCCTTAAACGGTGTTCGTCGTAAACAGATGATGGATGAGAATTTTCTCATGACCATTGCAACCTTTGGTGCCTTTTTGCTGGGTGATTTGGGCGAAGCCTGTGCCGTTATGCTGTTTTATCAGGTGGGTGAGTGGTTTCAGAGCTACGCTGTGGGTAAGAGCCGTAAATCTATTAAGGATTTGATGGATATTTGCCCGGAGTATGCCAATGTGAAGCGGGGTGACAGCCTGGAGGAAGTGGACCCTGATGAGGTGCATGTTGGTGAGATTATTATGATTAAGCCGGGAGAACGTGTGCCGCTAGATGGTATTGTAAGGAGCGGCTTTTCCAGTCTGGATACCAAGGCTATTACCGGGGAAAGCATGCCACATGATATAAAGCCGGGGGACAGTATCGTCAGCGGCTGTGTCAATATGAGTGCTATGCTGGAGGTAGAGGTTACAAAGGTGTATGTGAACTCTACTGTGGCCAGGATTTTGGATTTGGTAGAAAATGCATCTGCCAACAAGGCCGAGGCAGAGCAGTTTATCAGTAAGTTTGCCAGAGTATATACTCCTATTGTAGTTTACTCTGCATTAGCACTGGCGTTGTTGCCACCGATTTTTATTACCATAGGAAATTTTGCGGGATTATTTGCTAACACCCTGAGTGCCGGTTGGGGTGACTGGATTTATCGAGGTCTGGTATTTTTAGTTACTTCTTGTCCATGTGCCCTGGTTATCAGTATTCCCCTCAGCTTCTTTGGCGGTATCGGAGGTGCGGGCAAGGAAGGTATTCTGATTAAGGGCAGCAATTATTTGGAGGCTTTGGCAAAGGTAGATACTGTTGTTATGGATAAAACAGGTACTTTGACTAAGGGAACTTTCTCCTTGAAGGAGCTTCATCCTGTAAATATTTCCGCAGAGGATTTTCTGCGCACTCTGGCACATGTAGAACTTTTATCCAATCATCCTATTGCCAAGTCCGTGGTAGCAACATATGCAGGAGAGATTGACGAGAACGCTATTGAAAACATGAAAGAAATCCCCGGAAAAGGAATTCAGGTGGATGTGGCAGGTGCTACATACTACGGAGGCAATTATCGTCTGATGGAGGATTTAGGGTTTGTTGATTTAGAAGAAACCAAGCTGGGAACCATCGTACATTTAGCCAAGGGAACAGAATATCTGGGTTATGCAGTAGTTGCAGACAGTCTGAAAGAAGATACCAAGGAAGCGATGCGTGGCTTGAAGGCTTGCGGTGTTTCTAATTTGGTTATGCTGACCGGGGATAAGAAAGCGACTGCGGAAGCGGTAGCTGCAGAAATTGGCATTGATACTGTATACGCAGAGCTTTTACCATCAGACAAGGTTGATAAATTTGAAGAGCTTTATACATCAAAAAACAAGTCCGGTCAGAACAAAGGCAAGATTTGCTTTGTGGGTGACGGCATGAATGATGCTCCGGTACTGGCCAGAGCTGACATTGGTATTGCTATGGGCGGCATGGGCTCCGATGCAGCCATTGAAGCAGCAGACATTGTTATTATGACTGATGAGCCAAGCAAAATTACCCGTGCTATGAAGATTTCCCGCAAAACACTGGGCATCGTACGTCAAAATATCGTGGGTGCTATTGGCATCAAGGTAATCGTACTGCTATTGACTGCAATAGGTATGGTAGGTATGTGGGCTGCCGTATTTGCAGATGTGGGAGTAGCATTTATTGCCATTTTAAATGCGATGAGAGCGCTGAAGACAAAATAAATTAAAAACTTTCCATAAATTAGTTGACAAAGAAAGATTTTCGTATTAAAATTTTCATGGTGGTTGGGTTAGTGTAATCTAACCACCTGGAATGGAAAATTTTGTAAAAGGCTGCTATAAGAATTTGAGGGAAAAACATGAACTTAGTTGATGCTAATGTTGGCGAAGAATATATTATTAAAGACATTGTAACAGAGGATGAAGAATTAAATGCTTTTCTTTTTTCACTGGGCTGTTATAGTGGAGAGCCTATTACTGTGATTTCACATATGAAGGGTGGCTGCGTTGTGTCTATAAAGGACGCCAGGTATAATATTGATAATGATTTGGCGAAAGCTATTTCAATAGAATAATGATTACAGAGCTAATCATTATTTTTATAACATATAGTTAGTTCAAACTAACAATTTGCGGACGAGAAAAAGGAGGATGCATCATGAGAATTGCATTAGCAGGTAATCCCAATAGCGGTAAAACCACCATGTACAATGCTTTGACCGGCAGAGCAGAAAAGGTCGGCAATTGGGCAGGTGTAACGGTAGAAAGAAAAGAAAGCCCAATAAAAAAGATTTATTATGACGGAACGGAGGAACTGATTGCAGTAGATTTACCGGGTGCATATTCCATGTCTCCGTTTACATCAGAGGAAAGCGTTACAAGTGCTTACATTCAAAATGAAAAGCCGGATGTAATCATTAATATTGTTGATGCGACAAATTTAAGCCGCAGCTTATTTTTCACCACACAGTTACTGGAGCTTGGTATTCCGGTAGTGATAGCTCTAAACAAGAGCGATATTAATAGCAAAAAGGATACTAAGATTGATACGGTAGTCTTATCCAAGAGGCTGGGCTGTCCTGTAGTAAATACCATTTCCAGTTCTTCGGGGGAAAACGGTCTGCCGGAGCTTGTAAAGACTGCAGTGAGTCTTTACGGCAAAGGTCAGAAGGCTCCGTATATTCAGGAAAATATTGATTTACATAATAAGGCAGAAGTAGAGGCTGCTGACAGAAAGCGTTTTGCCTTTACCAACAAGATTGTTTCAGAGGTGGAAAACCGCAAGGTGCTTACCAAGAATAAAAATTCACAGGATAAGCTTGATGTAGTACTGACCAATCCTGTTTCCGGCATACTTATTTTTGCTTTAGTGATGTTTTTGGTATTTTATATTTCGCAATCAACTCTGGGAACGTGGATTGCAGAAGGGTATGAATTCGAATCCGGCAAGGTGGTTCCGGGGCTTGTAACCTTCATTGAAATGTTTCAGGAATGGGTAGCAGGTCTGGTAGAAGGCGCAAATCCATTCTTACAATCTCTGTTAGTGGATGGTATTATCGGTGGCGTGGGTGCTGTTGTTGGTTTCCTGCCGCTGGTAATGGTAATGTACTTCCTGATTGCTTTATTGGAAGACTGTGGTTACATGGCTCGTGCAACGGTTGTGTTAGACCCGATTTTCAAGAGAGTTGGTTTATCCGGTAAGTCCGTTATACCTATGGTAATCGGTACCGGTTGTGCCATCCCGGGTATTATGGCTTGTCGTACCATTCGTAATGAAAGAGAGCGCAGAGCTACTGCAATGCTTGCGCCTTTCATGCCATGCGGTGCCAAGCTGCCTGTTATTTCTTTGTTTGTAGGAGCTTTCTTCCCGGAGGCTGAATGGGTTGGGCCATTGATGTACTTTGTAGGCATTATCTTAATTTTATTAGGTGCATTACTGGTAAACCAGATTACCGGTCACAAATTCAGAAAGAGCTTCTTTATTATTGAGCTTCCTGAATATAAGCTTCCAAGCTTAAAGAGAGCTACTTTATCCATGTTGTCTCGTGGTAAGGCTTATATTATCAAGGCCGGTACCATTATTCTGGTGTGTAATGCAGTGGTACAGATTATGCAATCCTTTACATGGAGCCTTCAGGCAGTGGAGGAAGGTATGGAAAGCACTTCTATCCTTGCAACCATCGCCGCACCGATTGGTGTATTATTAGTACCGATTGTCGGTATTGCAGCATGGCAGCTGGCAGCAGCAGCTATTACAGGCTTTATTGCAAAGGAAAACGTAGTTGGTACATTGGCGGTTTGCTATGGCTTGACTGCATTTATTGACACAGAAGCGCTTGAGTTAATGGGTGGTGCTAATGAAGTTGCAGTTGCTATGGACCTGGAACCGGTGGCAGCACTTGCATACTTGATGTTCAACCTGTTCTCACCTCCTTGCTTTGCAGCATTAGGTGCAATGAATTCTGAAATGCAGGATAAAAAGTGGTTCTGGGGCGGTATTGCTTTACAGCTGGGTACAGGTTATACGGTAGCATTTCTGGTATACCAGATTGGTACGTTAATTACAACCGGAAGCTTTGATGCAGGCTTTGTTCCCGGACTTATAGCAGTACTTGCTATGGCAGCAGTTGTAGTTGCACTGATTCAGAAGACAAACGCTTACTATAAAAAAGGAGTATTGGCATGACAGATTTGATGATTGCCGGAATTCTGGTTATTATTATCGGTGCCGCAAGCCTTTATATCATTAAGGCCAAGAAAAATGGTACAAAATGTATCGGATGTCCCGCAGCAGGTAGTTGTCCAAGCAGGAACGGCAGGTGTTCAGAGGGTAGCTGTGGAGGCCATTAGTAAAACTGCACAATTTCCAAATATAAGAAATAGCAAATTTATTAAAAAAGTATATTGACATTTTTTTAACAATGACATATACTATTACTAGTGATTGACAAAAAAATAACAATCAGACACACGAGGAAAATTTTTGGAGGATTTAACTTATGGCAAAGAAGGTTGAACAGACAGTTCCCGCAATTATTGATAATGTAGATGCACTGCTTGCAAGAATGGCCGAGATGCGTAAGGCACAGGAGATTTTTGCAACTTATACACAGGAGCAGGTGGACGCTATTTTCCACGCAGCAGCAAGTGCAGCAAACAAG
Organism: Lachnospiraceae bacterium; assembly: GCA_045651105.1. GTDB lineage: Bacteria > Bacillota > Clostridia > Lachnospirales > Lachnospiraceae > RGIG6307. Next base: position 21,524 of record JAZRRW010000053.1, on the reverse strand, counting down.
ATGCGTATTCCGCTTGCAAAGATGGCAGTGGAAGAGACCGGCATGGGTGTTGTTGAAGATAAGGTTATTAAGAACAACTACGCATCCGAGCATATTTACAATGCTTACAAGAATATGAAGACAGTAGGTGTTATTGAAGAGGATAAGGAATTTGGTACTATGAAAATCGCAGAGCCAATCGGCCTCATTGCAGCAGTAATTCCTACCACAAACCCTACATCCACAGCAATCTTTAAGACATTACTGTGCTTAAAGACCAGAAATGCAATTATCATCAGTCCACATCCACGTGCAAAGAACAGTACTATTGCAGCTGCAAAGCTGGTTTTAGAGGCAGCTGTAAAAGCAGGTGCTCCGGAAGGCATTATCAGTTGGATTGATGTTCCAAGCTTAGATTTAACCAATGCAGTTATGCAGAACGCTGATTTAATCCTTGCTACAGGTGGTCCTGGTATGGTTAAGGCTGCTTATTCTTCAGGCAAGCCGGCATTAGGCGTAGGTGCAGGTAATACACCGGTTATTATTGATACCACAGCTGATATTAAGATGGCGGTAAGCTCTATTATTCATTCCAAGACCTTTGACAATGGTATGATTTGTGCTTCTGAGCAGTCTGTAACTGTTTTAGAGCCTATCTACGAAGAGGTAAAGAAGGAATTTGCTTACAGAGGCTGTTATTTCTTAAAAGAAGATGAAATCGAAAAGGTTCGTAAGACTATCATTATCAATGGTGCATTAAATGCCAAGATTGTTGGTCAGAGCGCTCACACGATTGCTAAGTTAGCTGGTGTAGATGTTCCTGTAGATGCAAAGATCTTAATCGGTGAAGTAGAATCTGTAGATATCAGTGAAGAATTTGCTCATGAAAAATTATCTCCTGTACTGGCTATGTACAAGGCTAAGACCTTCGAGGAAGCTTTAGACAAGGCAGAGCAGTTAGTAGCAGACGGTGGCTACGGTCATACATCTTCTCTTTATGTAAATGTAAAGGAAAGAGAAAAAATCATGGCTCATGCTTCCAGAATGAAGACCTGCCGTATCGTAGTAAATACTCCTTCTTCACATGGCGGTATCGGTGACTTATACAACTTTAACTTAACACCATCTCTGACACTGGGTTGTGGTTCTTGGGGCGGCAACTCCGTATCCGAAAACGTAGGTGCTAAGCATTTGTTAAACATTAAGACCGTTGTTGAGAGGAGAGAAAACATGTTATGGTTCCGCGCACCTGAAAAGGTATACTTCAAGAAGGGCTGTCTGCCGGTAGCTTTAAGAGAATTAAAGGATGTATTAGGCAAAAAGCGTGCATTTATCGTAACAGACTCCTTCCTTTACAAGAATGGTTACACAGATGTAATCACCAACAGATTAAATGAAATGGGTATTACTTACACCGTATTTTCTGATGTACAGCCGGACCCTACCCTTGCAAATGCACAGGCAGGTGCTAAGGCTATGGCAGCTTTTGAACCGGATGTAATCATCGCAATGGGTGGTGGTTCCGCAATGGATGCTGCTAAGATTATGTGGGTTCTTTACGAGCATCCGGAAGCAGATTTCCAGGATATGGCAATGCGCTTTATCGATATTCGTAAGAGAGTTTACACCTTCCCTAAGATGGGTGAAAAGGCATACTTTATCGCTGTTCCTACCTCTTCAGGTACAGGTTCTGAAGTAACACCTTTCGCGGTTATTACCGATCAGGAAACAGGCGTGAAGTATCCGCTTGCTGACTATGAGTTAATGCCGAACATGGCTATCGTTGATACAGACAACATGATGAGCCAGCCAAGAGGCTTAACAAGCGCTTCCGGTGTAGACGTTTTAACTCACGCTTTAGAAGCATATGCTTCTGTTATGGCTACCGATTACACAGATGGTCTTGCTCTTAAGGCTATGAAGAGTGTATTTGAATATTTGCCGGTTGCTTACAATGAGCCTACCAATGTAGAAGCTCGTCAGAAGATGGCAGATGCTTCTTGTATGGCAGGTATGTCCTTTGCAAATGCGTTCCTGGGTGTATGTCACTCCATGGCACACAAGCTGGGTGCATTCCACCACTTACCACACGGTGTGGCAAACGCATTGCTGATCAGCCTGGTAGTGGAGTTTAACGCTGCAGAGAATCCACGCAAGATGGGTACTTTCTCTCAGTATCAGTATCCACACACCAAGGCTCGTTATGCAGAATGCGCTCGTTTCTGCGGTATCGTGGCAAAAGATGATGACGAAGCAGTTAAGAAATTAATTGAAAAGATTGAAGAATTAAAGAAGGCAGTAGGCATTAAGGAATCTATCCAGGCTTACGGCATTGATGAAAAAGACTTCCTTGACAGATTAGACGACATGGTTGAGCAGGCATTCGACGATCAGTGTACAGGTGCAAACCCTAGATATCCACTGATGAGCGAAATCAAGGAAATGTTCTTAAAGGCTTACTATGGCAAATAAGTAAGCACGTAATAAGGTTTTCACGATATAAATCGTTAATTTTCCTATGTGTTTTATGAGGACAGGGCTCCGGTTTTCCGGAGCCCCTGTTTTCGGTAATGGGTAGTTCAAATAGAAACGGTATATTATTCCAGCGCATCCTCAGCCACCAGATATCCCTTAGGTGCTTCGGTGTATTGGCTGCGTTTTCTTTTGTATTTTAGAAATTCTGCATATCTTACTAATTCTAACAGGTCCTTTTTTTCCATGGAGAACAGCAGTTTTATTACTTGATAAAAAGTTAGTTTTTCCGTAATGGATTTAGAAAAAAGTGTCACATCTAAATTAATCTCAGAGAGCCCCGTTAGATAATCCAGTGAACAATGTAACTCTTTGGCCAATGTACAGGCCTTATCTAAGGGCGGCAAATAAATACCATTCTCATAATTAGAAAAAGTGGCCGGTACAATTTTCAGTTCTGCTGCCAGTTCTTTTTGTGACATGCCTGCTTTTGTACGAAGTTCATGAAGACGATTCGCAAAAATGTGGTTCATGTAATCCCCTTTCTATACATATTCGTAACAGTTCAGACGCACCATTCGCAAAGGCACCTATGGTGCTTTCTCGATAACTGTTGCAAATATTGTAGCAAGATTTACATCCCTTTGTTGACATTTTATCGTCCAAATGATAAAATTTTTGTAAAATATTTATTAAGATAGGAGATTTATGATGATTAATAAATTAGTGGATAAAATTACAAAGACACAGGCACCTATCGTGGTAGGTTTAGACCCGATGATGAAGTTTATTCCGGAGCATATTAAGAAGGCAGCTTTTGCAGAGTATGGTGAGACCTTAGCAGGTGCCGGAGAGGCTATCTGGCAGTATAATAAGGCAATTGTAGATGCTACTTACGATTTGATTCCGGCAGTAAAGCCACAGATTGCTATGTATGAGCAGTTTGGTATTGAGGGTTTGATTGCCTTTAAGAAGACGGTAGATTACTGTAAGGCCAAGGATTTGGTGATTATCGGTGATGTGAAGCGTGGCGATATCGGTTCTACCTCCGAGGCATACGCAGTAGGGCATTTGGGCAAGGTTACCGTGGGCAGCAAGCAGTATTACGGTTTTGATGAGGATTTTGCTACGGTAAATCCTTACCTTGGCTCTGATGGTATTAAGCCTTTTGTAAATGTATGTAAGGAAGAGAATAAGGGTCTGTTTATTTTAGCAAAGACCTCTAATCCAAGCAGCGGCGAGTTCCAGGACAGACTGGTGGACGGTAAGCCTTTGTATGAAGTAGTAGCGGAAAAGATTGCTGAGTGGGGCGCTGATCATATGGGCAGCTGTGGTTACAGCTATATTGGAGCAGTAGTTGGCGCTACTTATCCGGAAATGGGCAAGGCTCTTCGTAAGGTAATGCCAAAGAGTTATATTTTGGTGCCGGGTTATGGTGCACAGGGCGGTAAGGGCAAGGATTTAGTGCATTTCTTCAATGAAGATGGTCTGGGTGCCATTATTAATTCTTCCAGAGGTATTATTGCAGCATATCAGCAGGAGGCATATGCGAAGTTTGGCGCAGAGCACTTTGCAGAAGCATCTCGTCAGGCTGTCTTAGATATGCAGGCTGATATTGCAGAGGCACTGGCACAGCGATAAGTCGGTGGCATGTTTATAGCTGTATACACTTTATGAGGAAAATATAGTGAAGATAAAAACAAAAACAAAAACTTATCATGAAGTACTGGCGCTTCCGAGGCATCAGCATAGGAAGCCTATGCGTCAGTTGGTGTTGCTCAGATGGCTGTTAAAGCCGGTATGCTTTGTACTGCTAAAGTTGGCCGGATTTACGCATTATGAAAAGAAAGGCATGGAGAAGCTTAGGAAGGATGAGCCCTGCCTGATTTTAATGAATCACTCCAGTTTTATTGATTTGGAGATTGCAGCATTTTTGCTGGGGGACAGAGCTTATCATATTGTGACTACGCTGGATGCCTTTGTGGGACTTGGATGGATTTTGCGTTTGCTTGGCTGTATTCCTACCAAGAAGTTTATCAATGACGTGAATCTGGTACGAGATATGCGCTATACTGTAAAGGAATTAAAGGAGTCCGTGCTGATGTATCCGGAGGCAAGCTATAGCTTTGACGGCACAGCTACTTCTTTACCGGATAGTCTGGGTAAGTGTCTGAAGCTTTTAAATGTACCGGTGGTGATCATTCAAACAGAAGGAGCCTTTTTAAGGCAGCCTTTGTACAATAGTCTGAAGCTCAGGAAGGTGCCTATTTCTGCCAGAATGGAGTATTTACTGTCTCCTGAGGATATTAAGACCAAGTCTGTTGAGGAACTAAATGACATTTTGGCGGAAAGCTTTGCCTTTGATCATTTTAAGACCCAGCAGGAGAAGGGCATCGTAATTAAAGAAGCTTATCGTGCAGATGAGTTGCACAGAGTACTTTATAAATGCCCTCATTGCTTGGCAGAGGGGCGTACTGTAGGAGAGGGTATTTACCTGACCTGCGAGGCTTGTGGGGCCGTTTACGAGCTCACAGAGACCGGTTTTATGGAGGCTGTAGAAGGTGAGACTCTGATTAATCACATTCCGGACTGGTACCTGTGGGAGCGTGAGTGTGTCAGAAAGGAGCTGGAAGCTGGTACATACAGGCTGGACGTAGATGTAGACATTTATATGTTGGTAAATACCAAATGTGTTTTCAATGTTGGTACAGGTCATCTGGTTCATACTGTGGAAGGCTTCCATTTAACAGGCTGTGATGGGGAGCTTGATTATAAGCAGAGTCCTTATTCTTCATATGGATTATATTCTGATTTCTATTGGTATGAAATCGGGGATATGATTTGTATCGGGGATGAAAAGATGCAGCATTATTGTTTCCCAAGGAATGCCGGTAATGTGGTGGCAAAGACCAGACTGGCGGCTGAAGAATTATTTAAAATTTTAAAAAGACCTGCAAAGATAGGTTAAAATATAGAAAGAGGTAAATTATGCAGAATTGTGGTTATTGCCAAAAGGGCGAATTATTAGCCAAATTTGGTATCGAAATATGTGAGCTTAGTGTAAGTACATTGATTTTATTTAAGGAACAGTCACATCCGGGCAGATGTATTGTGGCTTATAAGGATCATGTCAGTGAAATCGTAAATATTTCCGAGGAAGAGAGAAATGCATTTTTTGCAGATGTAGCGCGTGCAGCAAAGGCGATTCATAAGGCATTTCAGCCGGACAAGGTAAATTACGGGGCATATGGTGACACCGGATGCCATTTGCATATGCATTTGGTTCCTAAGTACAAAGACGAGTACGAATGGGGCGGTGTATTCGAGATGAATCCGGGTAAGATGTTATTGACAGATGCGGAATATGCTGAAATGATTGAAAAGATTAAATCTTGCTTATAAGCAATAAAAAATCCAGTCGTGAGATTACTTACGGCTGGATTTTTTAATTTAATTAATTAACTAAAGAAGTCAACAAGCTGTGCGTAGAAGATAAAGCACATAATAACCGGTACTACAAATTTGAAGCAGAAGGAGTAGAACTTATAGCCTTTAAAACGCTTACCGGAAGCTTCGCATTCATCCTTAATAATATCTGTTTTCCAGAACCAGCCGATAAGCACGCTCATAACGAGAGCACCGATTGGCATCAGGACACCCTCTGCAATCAAGTCATACAGGTCAAGCCAGCAGTCATTCCACATAGCATAACCAGGGCCTTTTACTTCTAAACCGAGAAGCTCGTAAGGTGCTTTAACTAATGCACCACCGCTGCCCAATGCGTCCAGTGCAACCGGAAGTCCGAACAGGAAGATGATTGCTGCGTAGATGCAGGATATCTTCTTGCGGTTTGGATTCTTGCCTTTGCTGATCTCGCGGTCAATCTGGAAGGTAGTACATACTTCCAGAATAGAAATAGAAGAGGTAACAGCTGCGATAAATACCAGGAAGTAGAACAAAAATCCTACAAAAGTACCGAAAGAGCCCATATTCTCGAAAACAGTCTGCATAGAAACAAACAAAAGCCCCGGCCCCTTGGTGTATTCTACGCCAAATGCTGCACAGGCAGGCATTACTGCAAGACCGGCTAAAATAGCAATTGTAGTGTCAGCCAAAGGAATAATTATCGCATTTTTCTGAAGATTTTCCTTCTTGGAGAGGTAAGAACCATAAGTCATCATACATCCCATACCAAGGGAAAGGGAGAAAAACATCTGACCTGCTGCAGCCTTAAATACACCTAAGAATCCAATTTCCGGATCGGAGAATACAGATAAATCAGGCTTAAACATAAAGAGGTAACCATCGATAGCACCCGGCTGAATAGCAACATAAATAATAACAAACAGTAAAATAAAGAATAACGCAGGCATTGCAATAGAAGAAAACTTCTCAATACCTTTTTCAATACCACCCATAACGATGATAACGGTAAGAATCATGAATATTGCATAAAAGATCAAAATTCCCTTATAGTCATAAAGGAGATAACCGAAGAAACCGGTTCCCTGACCAACGAAACCATCCATGCCCAAAAGTTCAACCAGATAACCAAGCATATAACGCATAACCATGCCGCCCAGTACACTGTAGAAGGAAAGGATCAAAAATCCGGAGATAACACTCATAAATCCCATCCAGGCATGCTTTTTAGAAAAAGAAAGGTAAGTACCCATAACACCCTTACCTGTTTTACGTCCGAGTGCTAATTCACCGAGCATAATAACAATACCTACGAATGCAACAAGTATAAGATAAATCAATAAAAATGCAAACCCGCCGCTTTTACCCATTTTGTAGGGGAAGCCCCAAATATTTCCCAGACCTACTGCTGAACCGATAGCAGCCATCAGGAAACCGAAGTTGGTACCCCATTGTCCTCTTTTGTTTTCCATATAAAATAATCCTCCTAATAAGAATTCTGCGCTTTAACGCAGTAAACAATATATATAATAATATAAAATTTATGGCGTTTTGGCAACAATAAAATGGAAATATTTTTAATTTGTTTTGTCCCGTTTAGCTTTGCCGATACCGCCGGACATATAAGAAAATACTTTATATCTGTTTGATAACAAATGCTCTTAACCTATGCTCGTACAGCGGATTGACCTCCAATTCCAGGTATATACCATTCTCTTTGTATTCTTCATGGATAATATTTGCCTCTTTCTGCATCAGACTGTAGAGGCTGCCTTCAGTATAAGGAAGCAGTATTTTGGCGTGAAGTAATTTGCTGTAAATTTCCTTCATAATCAATTCCATTAGTTCCGGTATACCAATGCCGCTTCCTGCTGCCATATGAATTTGATGTCTGCCAATTTTCGGAAGGCTATGGATGTCAGGTATTCTGTCGGCCTTGTTGTATATGATAATTTGCGGAATATGTCCTGCACCAAGCTCAGCAAGGGTTTCGTTTGTAACCCGCATATGGTCCTTGTAATAAGGGTCGGAAACATCCACTACCTGCAGCAAAAGGTCAGCTTCACAGACTTCCTCCAGGGTGGAACGGAAGGCGTCTATCAGATTGTGTGGAAGCTTGTCAATAAAGCCAACCGTATCGGACAGGTAAAAAGGAGACTTGCCCGGTGGTGTAATCTTTCGGATAGTGGTTTCCAGAGTGGCAAAAAGCATGTCCTTTTGTAGTACCATTTTGTGTTCGTTATGAGCAATATCGGTGTTGCCGTAAAAAGAAAGCAGCTGGTTCATAATGGTAGACTTGCCTGCATTGGTGTAGCCCACCAGGGAAACCTGTGGGATGGCACTGTTTTTGCGGCCTTTTCTTTGGGTAATACGGTTTTTCTTAACAATTTCCAGCTCACGTTTACACTCGGTGATGCGGTGCTCAATATGACGTCTGTCCAGCTCCAGCTTCTTTTCACCGGCACCCTTGTTAGAGCGGGAACCGCTGCCACCACCCTGACGGGAGAGTGCGGTACCCATTCCGGCCAGTCTTGGCAGCAGGTATTGTAAGCGGGCCAGCTCTACCTGCAGCTTTGCTTCTCTGGTTTGAGCCCTGTTACTAAAAATCTCCAAAATTAATGCGGTTCGATCCAGAATAGGTCGTTCAATTTCTGTGCTTAGGTTACGCACCTGGGAAGGGGACAGTGCATTATCAAAGACAACCGTGTCAGCATCTAAGGTGACGCAGGTGTCAATCACTTCCTGCACCTTTCCGGTGCCGATATACAGAGCCTGATGTGGGGCAGGAAGAGTCTGCGTCAGCATGGCAACCACCTCCATGTCACAGGCTTCACACAGGCTGATAAGCTCTTCCATGGAGTGCTCGAACTGATGGTCCTGACCGGTGCACAAGCCGACCACAACAGCCCTTTCTCTGTTTGAAGGCTCTAAAGAAGCATTTTTTCCTTCAAAATCATTAAAATTCATGTTTTTTTTCATAGTATCTTCCTTTATAGGTATTGAATTTCCGGAGTTTATTCGATATAATAATGACAGTAGTGCCGTATTTAATATTAACATAAATTCAAAAATTATCAAATAGATTTTGCCTTATCCTGTGCAGGAGGTTGGTTATGGGAGAAAAATCACAACAAAAGAAAAAATATATTATTGAGAAGGCCAGACAGGTATTTATTGACAAGGGCTATCGTAGTGTTACTATGAAGGACATTATTGAGGCTTGCAATATCAGCCGAGGTGGTTTATACTTATATTTCCCAAGTACACAGGAAATTTTTCTGGAAGTATTAAAGCAGGAGATGGAGATGGCTGATGATGTGTTCAGTACACAGGTCGGTGAGGATTCCACGGCCGCGGATATTCTGGAGCTTTTCTTTGCTGCACAGAAGGCTGAGCTGTTAAATACAAAGGACAATCTGGCCATGGCTACTTATGAGTACTATTATGCTCATAAGCCGGATGGTAAGGATAATTTTTTGAGAGAGCAGTTTGAGGCTGCAGTTGAGGCTTTGACTCAGCTTATTGAAATGGGTGTAGAGGATGGTGAGCTTTACTGTGAGGAGCCGCAGATTGCCGCAGAGCAGATTATGTATACCATAGAGGGCTTGAAGATTGGCCTGCTTACTATGAAGGTTACCGAAGAGGAAATTGACAAGCAGTTACATTACCTGTTACAGGGATTAGGACTGGAATAAGCACACAAATTCAAATTAGAATATAAAGGAGTACATCATGGGAGTAAAAAGAATTTATGTAGAAAAAAAAGCACCGTTTGCTGTAAAAGCAAAGGAGCTGAAAGAGGATCTGGTTGGTTATTTAGGTATGAGCCAGATTACAGAAGTCAGGGAATTAATTCGTTATGACGTGGAAAATGTCAGCGAAGAAGTGTTTGAAAAGGCATGTAAAACTGTTTTTTCCGAACCACCTGTTGATGATTTTTATTTAGAGGATTTTGCAAGAAATGCAGAGGACAAGGTGTTCAGTGTAGAATATCTTCCGGGACAGTTTGACCAGAGAGCAGACAGCGCTGAGCAGTGTATCAAGTTTTTAAAAGAGGACGAAGAGCCTGTTATTAAGACTGCCATTACCTATGTCATTTCCGGTGATATTTCACAGGAGGATTTTGACAAAATCAAGGCATACTGCATTAACCCGGTTGATTCCAGAGAAACCGATATGGTTAAGCCGGAAACCTTAATTACCAAATTTGAAGAGCCTGCTGACGTTATTATTTTTGAGGGCTTTAAGGATTTGGCAGAGGATAAGTTAAAGGAATTATATGCTTCCTTAGGTCTTGCTATGACCTTTAAGGATTTCTTACATATTCAGAATTATTTCAAGAACGAAGAAGACAGAGACCCTTCCATGACAGAAATCAGAGTTCTTGATACCTATTGGTCTGACCATTGCCGTCATACTACCTTCTCCACAGAGTTAAAGGATATTTCCTTTGATGAGGGCTATTATAAGGCACCGATGGAAGCTACCTTCCAGGATTATTTAAACACCCGTGCGGAGGTATTTGCAGGCCGCAAGGACAAATTTATCTGCCTGATGGACTTAGCATTAATGGCAATGCGTAAGCTTAAGAAGGACGGCAAGCTTGCAGATATGGAAGTCAGCGATGAAATCAATGCCTGCTCCGTAATCGTTCCTGTAGAGATGGAATACGAAGATGGTAAGACCGTTACCGAAGAATGGTTAGTATTCTTCAAAAACGAAACACACAATCACCCGACGGAAATTGAGCCATTTGGTGGTGCTGCTACTTGTCTTGGCGGTGCAATCCGTGATCCATTGTCCGGACGTGGCTATGTATATCAGGCTATGCGTGTAACAGGTGCAGCAGACCCTACTGTACCGGTTTCAGAGACATTAAAGGGTAAATTGTCTCAGAAGAAATTAGTTCGCGGCGCAGCAAGTGGTTATTCTTCCTATGGTAACCAGATTGGTTTGGCTACCGGTTATGTAAAGGAAATTTATCATCCGGACTACGTGGCAAAGCGTATGGAAATCGGTGCCGTTATGGGTGCTGCAAAGCGTGAAAACGTTAAGAGAGAGAATTCCGACCCGGGCGATATCATTATTTTACTTGGCGGTCGTACCGGTCGTGACGGATGCGGTGGTGCTACCGGTTCTTCTAAGGCGCACACCGAGACATCTATTGAGACCTGTGGTGCAGAGGTTCAAAAGGGTAATGCTCCTACGGAACGTAAGATTCAGAGAATGTTCCGCAGAGCAGAGGTTAGTAAGCTGATTAAGAAGTGTAACGACTTTGGTGCCGGCGGTGTGTCCGTTGCTATCGGTGAGCTGGCAGCAGGTTTACGTGTAGAATTAGACAAGGTTCCAAAGAAATACGCAGGTTTAGATGGTACCGAGCTTGCTATTTCCGAATCTCAGGAGCGTATGGCAGTTGTCGTTGACCCTAAGGATGTAGCAGAGTTCCTTGGCTACGCAGCAGAGGAGAACTTGGAGGCTGTGGAGGTTGCAGAAGTTACCGCAGACCCGCGTTTAGTATTGGTTTGGAGAGGCAAGGAGATTGTAAATCTTTCCCGTGCATTCTTAGATACCAATGGTGCACATCAGGAGACATGTGTATCCGTTGATATTCCATCCAAGGAAGACAATGCATTACGTCAGTATGCAATTCCTGCAGTAGAAAAGGCTGTAGAAGCAGGTGATGCAAAGGATGCCTGGTTAAAATCTCTTGCAGATTTAAATGCATGTTCTCAGAAGGGCTTGGTGGAAATGTTTGATGCTTCCATCGGTGCAGGCAGTGTATTTATGCCTTACGGTGGACAGATGCAGCTGACAGAGACTCAGACCATGGTAGCGAAGTTGCCTACCTTAGAAGGCAAGACAGATACCGTAACCATGATGAGCTACGGTTTTGACCCATATATTTCCAGCTGGAGCCCATATCATGGTGCTATTTATGCAGTATTAGAGTCCATGAGTAAAATCGTTGCTTCCGGCGGTGATTACTCTAAGATTCGCTTTACTTTCCAGGAATACTTCCGCAGAATGAGCGAAGAACCAAAGCGTTGGAGTCAGCCTTTTGCAGCACTCCTTGGCGCTTACAGTGCACAGATGGGCTTTGGTTTACCATCTATTGGTGGTAAGGACTCTATGTCCGGCACCTTCGGTGATATCGACGTACCGCCTACGTTAGTTTCCTTTGCAGTTGACGTGGCAAAGAGCGGCGAAATCGTTACTCCGGAATTAAAGGCAGCAGGCAATGTATTATTACAGGTTGCTTTAGAAAAAGATGAATATGATGTGCCGGTATATGCTTCTGTTATGAAGACATACGATGCAGTACTTGCAGCGATGAAAGCAGGTCAGATTGTATCTGCATACAGCGTAGATACAAAGGGTGTGGCTGTTGCAATGTCCAAGATGGCATTTGGTAATGGCCTCGGCGTTCAGGTAAACAGTGAACTTTCCTTAGAAGATTTATTCCAGGGAGCAATCGGTGATTTGGTTGTAGAATGTACACCAGCAGGCGCTGATGAAGTGGTGAAGGCTACTGCGGCAAAGGTTCTGGGTGTTGTTTCTGATGACGCAGCATTTGCTTACAGAAATACTACGATTACCATGGACGAAGCATTAAAGGCTTGGACCGGTACTTTAGAAAAGGTATTCCCAACCAAGGCAGTGCTTGACACTACTCCGGTAAATAGTGATGTATATAAGGCTGACACCATTTATGTATGCAAGCACAAGGTTGCAAAGCCAACCGTATTTATTCCGGTATTCCCGGGTACAAACTGTGAATACGACAGCACCAAGGCATTCGAAAGAGCCGGTGCAAACGTTATTACAAAGGTATTCAAGAACCAGACAGCAGCAGACATTCGTGACTCTGTAGAAGTATTTGAGAAGGCAATCGGCCAGGCACAGATTATTATGTTCCCGGGCGGCTTCTCAGCAGGTGATGAACCGGACGGCTCTGCGAAGTTCTTTGCAACTGCATTCCAGAATGAAAAGATGAAGGAAGCAGTTATGAAGCTCTTAAATGAGAGAGATGGTCTTGCACTTGGTGTATGTAATGGTTTCCAGGCACTGATTAAGCTGGGTCTGGTACCATATGGTGAAATTGTAGGTCAGAAGGAAGATTCTCCGACACTTACCTTCAACACCATTAACCGTCACATCTCCAAGATGGTTTACACAAAGGTTGTATCCAACAAGTCCCCTTGGTTACAGGGCGCTGAGCTTGGTGCTACCTACTGTAACCCGGCTTCTCATGGTGAAGGACGCTTCGTAGCACCGAAGGAATGGATTGACAAGCTTTTTGCAAACGGCCAGGTTGCTACCCAGTACGCAGATTACATGGGTAATGTCTCCATGGACGAAGAGTGGAACATCAACGGTTCCTACGCATCCATCGAAGGTATCACCTCTCCGGACGGCAGATGCTTCGGTAAGATGGCACACTCCGAACGCCGCGGTGACAGCGTAGCTATCAATATCTACGGCGAACAGGATCTGAAGATTTTTGAATCCGGTGTGAAGTATTTTGGATAATAGTTTATTTTAGCAGGACAGCGTAAGATATGCCCTCGTCAACAGACGGGCATATCGGCAGCTATCCTGCTTTTTGTATGAATAGATTTTATTAAAATGCACCCGGTTCGGCAATGCGGCTGACACCGACGTAAATGCGGCTGATGGCATACCACGTGGCAAAGTCTGTAACCCCTGTCTGTGGCAGGCCGAAGATGCGTTGGAAAATGCGGACACTTTCTGCAGTTCGTGGTCCGTAAATGCCGTCTACATTTACAGTAGGGATGGCCGGGTAGTCCTGGGCAATACGGTTTAACTGGCGCTGTAATTGGCGCACTTTATCTCCGGAGGCACCAATCGTTAATTCATAGCCCGGGAAGGAGCTTGGCACACCGGAAATCTGTTCTGCAGTAGCAATGTACATATCCTGACCATAAAAATTACGAATAATCTCAATAGCACTGTAGCCTTCATCTCCCAGGAATTTGGAGCCCCACTGGCTAAGGCCGTTGCAGGTTACTCTCTGGCCGTCGCAGTAGGAGGTTAGAATTGGCTGTGTTATTCCCGGACGTGCCAGATAATTATTAAATACCTGATCTACCAGGTTGGAAATGTTTTCATAAATATTTCTTCCATAGATAAATTTCTGGTCGTAGGCGGTGGAAGAAGTGATGGTGAAGTCATATCCCTGTCCCCTGTAAAATTCAGTGAAAACTCTATTAAGGGTAAAGGACATGATAACAAGGATGTTTGCCAAAATACTGGCTTCTTCCCATGTTGCATAGATTTCACAGGAAGCTACGTTTTTGATATAGTCCGGATAGCGTACATAGTAATTTGGCGCAGAGGAGTCGCTTGGAATACCATCATGCACAATAATATATTCCGGAATAACTACTCTGGATAATACAATTTCTCCACGCTCCGGCAAAGGCTTTATTTCCGGCTCCGGAATTTTGGCAGGATAGTCTCCATATAAGGTATGGTCCGGAATATTTATTAAAACTGGTGGTTCCACAGTTTCTTCCAGGCGGTTTAACTGGACAACCTGGAGAGAGATTTCATCCGGCAATATTTCACTGCCGGTTACGATAGTTTCTTCATATCCCGGTTTATTCACGGTTATCGTATATTCGGCATAAGGCTTGGGCTCATCAGGAGATTCACTGTATTCTAAAGGTGGAGCCGGCAGAGTTACTAATGGTGTCTGTCCGGAATTGTCTGTGGTAAATTCACGAGGCTCCACATCCGGTGTTTCCTCATAAACAATGGTAACAGTTGCATTTTCTATTGGAGTTAATCCTGTACGTTCAATGACAAAAACGCGCAGAAAGCCTTGGCTTAGTTCAGTTGGCATAAGAATCCCCGAAAAATTTAGTTACCTTTATAGTATGCAAAAGTGCAGGATATGTGCTATACTAGATATAAGATTGTTATGCGTATAAAGATATTTATGGATTACTACATAAAAAGGATGTTTAAACATGAGTAAAATAAGTGACAGATTACAAGCAAAGGTTACCAGACTTTATATTGATATGCGTTTGAAGCGTATTTCCAAGCTGAACTGGATGATAGAGACAGAGGAGACATTGGAAGCGTTAAAGCAGCTGGAGCATACAGACATTGCGCCGGAATTATTTTACATACAACTTCTGATTACGAAGGAGGCCTATGAGGCAGCGGACGAGCTTTTAGAAGAGGCAGCAGAGTGGCTTAGATTGCACAGCCAGGCGTCACCTGCCTGTCATGCATACTATTTGTATCTGACTACCCTTGTAAGAGAGGATGCGGAGTATGATGAACGTGTGGCTTTAAAGCTTTCCGAGCTGGCTCGCAAGCATCCTTCTATTTGGCAGATTCAGTGGCTTTTATATTATGTTGACAGAGCTCTTATAGGTCAGCCTCTGGAACAGTATCATTTTCTAAAGAGAATGTTTATAACAGGATGCCGCAGTCCGCTTATGTATTTGGAGGCCAGAACCTTACTGGAGCGTAATCCTACTTTTCTTTATGAGTTTTCAGAATTTGAAGTGCAGCTAATGGTATTTATGATTCGTCATGCAGGTATGTCAGAAAGAGTCAGTGATATTCTGGCGGAATATATGCTGAAACGAACGGATTATCGTTATCTGTACCTGATAATTTTGTGTGGCTGCTATGAAGTGAAGCCGTCAAAGCCTCTGTTAGAGGGCATATGCCGTATGATGGTGCTTGGCAGCTGTGTGGGGGAAAGGTTTACCCTCTGGTATCGAAAAGGGATTGCAGAGAATGTACATGTGGCAGGCTTGTTTGAGGCCTTTATGAAGTCTTTGCCGGTAGAGCAGTGGAGCATGGATGGAGAGGAGCTGTCAGATGTAAGACGCATTCCTTCCGAGGCTTTAGAGTATTTTGCCCATGCATCCGGACCGGATGCCGCGCGTACTGCATATTTGTATGCGGTGGTGCATAAGTATAAAGATAATTGGTTCTCTACCTACAAACTATATGAGCCTTTAATACAGCCTTTTATGATGGATCAGCTGTATAAAGGGCACATCAATGCAGGCTTGGCATATTTGTACGAAAATGTTTTACAGCCATCCCAACTTCCAAAGGAGCGCCTGGAGGGCTTTCTGGACATTTGCTATACCTGTAGGGTAGGCGGACTGCCGATTACAGCCGGTACTCTACTTGTGCGCTACGCACATTGGGAGCATGTGGTAAGGGCACCTTTTAACAATGGTGAGGCAGTGCTTCCGCTTTATGGAGAGCAATTTGTGCTTTCTGTGGAGAATTACAATGGTTGTGAAATGCCGGCACCGGAGGCTTATGTGCGGCCAATGTTTAATAAATCCATATGGCGGAGCTTTTTAGAGGAGCAGGAATTTGCCAATATTCTTTATCATATGTCACAGGTGGAGGATGCACTGAAGAACCATATGTTAGAGGAAAGATTGTCAAATGTGAAGCTGATACTGGCAGAGGAGAGCATACCGCTATCCTTTAAGGAAGAGACTGCAGCAGTGATGCTTCCTTATTGGGATATCAATGGTAATTATGACGAGATTTTACGAGCAGTACCGTATGTATTTGTGGAGTTGGGAGCATACAGTAAGTCTAAGGAGACACTGTTCTGGAAAGGGCAGTATTTACGCAATCATATCGGTATTTATGGTATGAAGTTTTTACTGGATCATTACGAAGGCACTTTGGCAGAGATGGGCGGTATTTTTACAAAGGCCATGAGTCTCGGGGTGGAGACCGGAGCATTTGCAGAGCATCTTTTATGTGAGATGATAGAGAAGGCACACATTTTGCCGCAGCATTTAGAGATTTTGGATGCTTACTGTAAGTCAGATGCAAATGCAGAACTGGTACAGGCATATCTGGAATTTGAAGCAGAGTACTGTTATATGCAGGAGCAGAAGCTGGCGCAGCTGCTTTTACACAGGCAGGCAGTTCTTACCGTAGAGGGCAAAGCTTTTTCCACCATTGCTCAGCTGGCCTTTTTGGAGAGCCTGGCCGAGGCGGGTGTGGGAAATTGCAGTCAGGAAATCATAGGGGCAGCAGAAGCGTATATCAGAGCTTTGTTAAAGCAGAATATTTACTTTTCCTGGATGCAGCCTCTCAAGGTGATTTGTCCGCTTCTTGCATCTAAGGAGGCTTTCCAGGTGCTGGAATACAGAGGTCAAGTGACGGGGCCTGTGTGGGTACGTTTTTCCCAGTATAGTGAAGGGAAAGAAGATGCAGAAAGTCTTCAGTCCGAGGTAATGGACATGATATGTGAAGGGGTTTATGCGAAGCCTTTTATCCTCTTCTACAGTGAGCGTATGCATTACGAGATTTTTGGACTGGAGGGCACGGAGCATAAGCTGCTCAGGCAAGGTGTGATGCAGCGCGGCAAAGGAGCAGAGGAAGCCGGAAACAGCAGATTTTCCAGACTGAACCATATGCTGGCCTTGAAGGAAAAAAGGGATAATTGGGAGTTGTATCAGGAATTAGAGGCTTACTATGGGCAGAGTGCCATGGTGGAGCAGCTGTTTGTCTTGAAGTAGAGCAGTTGTTTAAATAAAAATTTACAAGCTTATCAGAGGTTACAATGTTTGAAAAATTAGAACTGGTAGACAAAATTAATAAAGAATTAAAGGGACGGGGGAAGACCTATATTGGTTACGACCTTGGGGCAGGTTATGGAGAAATCAGTGTTTTTACGGAGCATGATTTAAATCCGGTGACGCTGCTTAGCCGTAAGGATGCCACAGTTTTCCACTTTCCGTGCATGCTGGTAAAGTATAATGGTCGTTTCTATGCGGGCTTTGAGGCAGCCAGCCTGGCAGGGGAGGAAGGTGCGTATGTTTTCAACGACCTTCTGGAAATTGCCATGAATCAGTCTACGATTGTGGTGGGTGGTCAACGTTTTGATACAGAGTATTTGCTGGGGCTGTTTTTAAAGCTGACCCTGGTACTGCCGGAGGCTTACGGAAAGGTAGAGCGTGCGGGTGGCATTATGTTTACTACATATATTGATGAAGACCCTGCTTTACAGAGCAGAGTATATGAGGTACTGACTAAGGCCACAGCGCAGCTTTTTGGCCGCAAGACCAGACTGTATCTGCAGACCAGAAGCGAGAGCATCTATTATTTTCTCATGCATCAGGAGGAATGTCTGTATCAGGAGGATACCTTACTTTGTGACTATCAGAAGGATTATTTAAAGAGTTATTATGTGCAGAAGCATGGCAGGAAAGCTCCGTTTACCGTGTCTGTTGAGCGTATGGACTATCCGGACATGGTTCTGATGGCACCGAAGGCCGAAGAGCTTACCATTGCTACCAGGGACAGTCGGTTGGATGAGACCTTTGAACAGGTTGTAATGGATTTGGAAGGTAAATATGATTTTGGACTTGCGTATATGATTGGTGACGGCTTTAAGGGCAGCTGGATGGATGCATCTTTAAGCAGACTGTGCAGTCATGGTCGGGTATTTCAGGGCAACAATCTATATAGTCTGGGTGCTTGTTATTGTTTAAGGCAATTGATTGCACCAACCCCTATACTGGAGGATTATGTTTATCTCAGCAATCAGGATATTCCTTACGATATCGGCATATATTGCCGTAAACAAGGACTGATGCGGGAAAGCGATCAGGCAGAGTATATAGAGATTTTTGCACGAGGCAGTGCCTATGACAAATGTAAGCATACTTTGTATTTACTGCCGGAGGAAGAGGAGGAGCTGATAATTGAGGCCAGGTCCTTGTCAGAGCCCGGACCACAGCTGATGAAGCTGAATTTAGGAGCTTTCCCAAATAAAAAGGCCGGTCAAAGTAAGTTAAAGGTGACGCTTGCCTTTACAGACCAACAGACGCTGGCAGTAACGGTTGAGGATTTTGGTCTTGGTCAGGTAGTGCCCGGCAGCGGTAAAAGTATTCAAGAAGTATTTTATTTAGAATAGGAGGGGGCCAAATTGATTATCAGTCAAAGTAGTATTGCAGAGGCGGGCTATTATATTCCCCAGCTGGACGAGACGGTATATAGTATTGAAGAATTGGCATACCTCTGTATGTATAAGGGTTATGCACTGGACAGTGATTTTGCATGTAAGAAGCTGGTACAGTGGATTGATGAGCAGTGCCAGTGTGAAGATCTGGCGTTCAGGCTGGATGCCATATTAAAGGAAAAAGGCGATGAAAGTGCCTTTGTAGAGCACATTTTACGTTTCGTAGGATACGTGTCTGAGGGGGAAATAGAACGCATCCTGCAGGAAATTTCCGAGGGCTTGGGGTTGTCCGGCTACGAGCGCAGGAAAATGGAGGCGGACCAGCTTTACAGGGAGAAACGTTATGATAAGGCTGCTCAGGCCTATGAAGCATTGGCAGACATTTTGCCGGAGGGTGAGGTTACCATGCGGGCGGCCTGCTATTATAACCTGGCTGCAGCAAAGGCGCAGATGTTTTTGTATGAGCAGGCTTTGGATGCGTTGGAAGCATCTTATCAGATTATGCAAACGGAGGATACCTTGATGACATGGCTGGCTGCGGCCAGACTGTTGTATCCTGAGAGTCAATATCTGGAAATGATAAGCGGCAGAGAAGAGCTTTATAGTTTGTCTCTTCAGTTGGAGGAGAGGGTAAAGCATATTGAGGCTTCCTTGTTGAAGAACGGAGAAGGGCAGGAGCTTGAAAAGCTGCGTGAATGGATGCAGTATGGCGGAGAAGACGGCTACTACATAGCAAGCGGACGTGTACTAAAGACCTTGTGTGAGGAGTATAGAAGCTATTATGATTAAGACAATTATATTTGATATAGGAAATGTACTGGCAGATTTTGCCTGGGAGCCTTTTTTCAGAAGCTTTGGCTTTTCAGAGGAAGTTTTTCAGAAGGTGGCTAAGGCTACCGTAAAGAGTAATGTGTGGAATGAATTGGACAGAGGCGTATGGACCACAGAAGAAATTATGGAAGGCTTTGTAGCCAATGACCCAACCGTGGAGCAGGAAATCCGCTTGATATGTAAGGACTTAAATCAGATTGTAACAAAAAGGGACTATGTCATTCCCTGGATACAGCATTTGAAATCGCAGGGGTTTAAGGTACTGTACCTTTCTAATATAGGGGAAATTATTGAAGAACAGTGTAAGGATGCCCTGTCCTTTGTACCATATACAGATGGCGGCATTATGTCCTATAAATTAAGGTTAATTAAGCCGGATGCAGCTATTTATCAGGCATTGATAGACCAGTATAATCTGAAGCCGGCTGAGTGTGTATTTGTGGATGATACCCTTGTTAATGTAGAGGCAGCAAAGAAGTTGGGCTTTCATACCGTTCATGCAGTAAGCCACGAGGTGGTACTCACAGAGCTTGAAAAGCTGGGCGTACCATCATATATTCAGAGAGGAGCAAATTTATGAAGCTTAAAAGAATTTTAGCCATATTAGCTATTGTTATTTTAGTTGCAATGTATGTTGCCACACTTGTTTTGGCATTTTGTGATTTTCCGGGCTCCAAGGAGATGCTTGCCGGATTTATCCTTTTGGATATCGCAGTTCCGATTATGCTGTGGATATGCCTGTATCTGCATAAGCGTTATGGTTCTGAAAAATAGCACAAAAATTGAGTAGGTAAATTATGTAAATAACCATAAATTTATATTAAATACAACACAAATGCAATTTTTTGTGTTATTATATATAAAAGAAAAGAATGAAGAAAGGGTGGATTGTATGAGTATGTTATTGGACAAAGCAAAGGCTATCGTTGAGAGAGAATTTGCAAACAGATATGAGGAGGGCGAGTGCTATAAGCTCCATGCATACCGTGTTATGGAGGCCATGGATACCGAAGAAGAGCAGATCGTTGCGCTTTTACATGATGTGGTAGAGGATACAGAGGTAAGTATTGCGGATTTAGAGGGCGAAGGCTTTTCTAAGAACGTTATCCATGCACTTGAAGACCTGACAAAGGGGAACACAGTCAGATATTTTGATTACATCGAGGATTTGTCCTTAAATCCGTTGGCAGCAAAGGTAAAGGTGGCCGAGCTTAAGGATAATATGGATGTAGTACGCGTAAATCGTATGTCTTTTAGAACCTATTCTATTGAAGACAGATGTGAAAAGGCATTGAATATTTTACAGAGTTTGTAAAGGTGATAGTGGAAGGAAAAAGCTATGATTAGCAGAGTATACAGAGTAATGCAGATTGATGGTGACTACGCGCACCTTTTAGATACAGAGGCACCTGATAGTGAGTTAAAGCTGGTTGCCAGAGCACTGCTTCCGTCAGATATCTTTGAAGGATGCTTATTAAAATACGAAATGTTAGAATACGAGATGATAAAGGAGTAACAGCAGGAAATGATAAATCAGGGGAATTATGTGGACGGACTTCTGACGTATATTGAGAGGAGTCCAAGTCCATTTCATGCAATAGAAGCAGCAAAGGATATGCTTATACAGGCAGGATTTGAAGAGGTGCTGGAAAAGGACAGTTGGGAACTTAAGAAGGGTGGCAGTTATTTTGTAACCCGCAATGATTCTGCAATCATTGCTTCCCGGATACCTGAGGCTGGGGTGAAAGGCTTCCGCATGGTGGCCTCTCAGAGCGATTCACCATCTTTTAAGATAAAAGAACAGGCAGAGCTTGCCTGTGAGGCCTAT
>JAZRRW010000052.1:0-25081 GCA_045651105.1 Lachnospiraceae bacterium | reverse complement strand
GGATCAAAGTAACTAATATGTAAGGTATCTTTCTTCAATCCCTTTGTGCTTTCCGGCTTCATAATACGAACAACAATCTCGCTGTCCTCATATGCCTCCTCTTCGTTTTCTACAATTTTGGCGCCGGCAGCCTTATAAGCTTCATCGTAAAATCCACTTTTTAAGCCCGCTCCTGAAACAACCGAAAACTCATATCCCATAGCTGTAAGCTTCTTGATATCATCCGGTATCAGTGCAACTCTTGTTTCTAATTGGTCCTTTTCTTTACAAACCAATACTTTTTTCATACGCTCCTCCATTTCTGCCATAAAAGCGACATAAATCAAATTCTTTTCAGAACATTGTTTAAAAATTCACAAACTCTGAAAACGATATATTTAAGATATCATAATCCAAAACAAACTTCAATACATAAAAGCAAAATAACCAAAAAAGAACATGCATCTAATTTAATAGACACATGTTCTCTGATTGTTTATTCAAATCTTATAAACCAGCCTGAGCTGCAAC
Organism: Lachnospiraceae bacterium; assembly: GCA_045651105.1. GTDB lineage: Bacteria > Bacillota > Clostridia > Lachnospirales > Lachnospiraceae > RGIG6307. Next base: position 24,571 of record JAZRRW010000052.1, on the reverse strand, counting down.
TTCTGCTGCGAAGTCGTCAACCTTCTTCTCAATACCTTCGCCTGTTTCAAAACGAACGAACTTCTTGATTGCAAGATTTGCACCGTTTGCCTTAGCAACTTCTGCAACATACTGAGCAACGGTCTGCTTGCCGTCTTCAGCCTTAACATAAACCTGATCCACTAAGCAGATTTCCTTAAGCTGCTTAGAAACTCGTCCATCAACCAAACCAGCAAAAATCTTATTTTCTGAAATTGCTGCCTTATCAGCCAAAGCCAAACCTGCTAATGCTGCTTTTGCTTCTTTAGAAAGGAAGTTAGGCAAATACTTCATATTGTCCTTCTTTTCCTCATAAACAGCAATATCTTCATCACTCCATACCTTTTCACTAACAGCCTTCTGAAGTAATCCCTTTAAGATAGGTACAGGAAGTGTAAATGTATCATTTAATGCACTGTCAACTGTAATTTCTTTCATCTTAGCAAGCTTATCTGCTGAGATTTCATCTCTGCTTATATACTCAGGATTTAAAGCAGCAACCTGCATAGCGATATTAGTCATAGCTTCCTTAATAGCGTCATTTACAACGTCTGTAGTAGCTTCTACGATAACACCGATTCTGCCGCCGCCGTGTACATAAGATACTACACAACCGTTTTCAGCAACAACTTTTTCAAATCTTCTAATAGATAACTTCTCACCGATACGAGCAACCTTAGCAACTAAAGCTTCGTTAACTGTGATAGCTGTATCTTCATTCCAAGCTTCTGCCATGAAAGCATCCATATCAGCTGCATCAGATGCAACTGCCTGATTTGCTACTGCTGCTACAAAGCTTCTGAACTCTTCGTTCTTTGCTACAAAGTCTGTTTCAGAGTTTACTTCAACAACTGCCGCAGTCTTGTCATCAGCAACAACTACTGCACATAAACCTTCTGCTGCAATACGGCTAGCCTTCTTTTCAGCCTTAGCCTGTCCATTCTTTCTTAAATATTCAACTGCTGCATCCATGTCACCGTTGGTTTCATTTAATGCTTTCTTGCAGTCCATCATACCTGCGCCTGTAAGTTCACGCAATTCTTTAACCATACCTGCTGTAATAGCCATTGTTTCTTCCTCCGAAATCTATATAATTTTATTAAATTATTCAGCTTCTACAATTTCTTCGATATCTGCATCAGCCATATCCATGTCAGCTTCTACATCAGCTTCTGTGTAAACAGCCTCACCCTGATTAGCTTCGATAACAGCATCTGCCATCTTGGAAACGATTAACTTAACAGCTCTGATAGCGTCATCGTTACCTGGAATGATGTGGTCTAATTCTTCCGGATCACAGTTAGTATCACCGATACCGATTAACTTAATACCTAAAGAATGAGCTTCCTGTACACAGATTCTTTCCTTCTTAGGGTCAACAACAAAGATTGCATCCGGAAGTCTGTCCATGTTCTTGATACCGCCAAGGTTCTTCTCTAACTTCTCCCATTCCTTCTTTAAAGCAATAACTTCCTTCTTTGGTAATACATCAAAAGTACCATCTTCTGCCATAGCTTCGATAGCTTTTAATCTGCCAATACGCCTCTGGATAGTCTTGGAGTTGGTAAGCATACCTCCTAACCATCTCTCGTTTACGTAGTACATACCGCAACGCTCTGCCTCTGTCTTAACAGCATCCTGAGCCTGCTTCTTGGTACCTACGAAAAGGATTGTGCCGCCTTCTGCAGCAATGTCAGCGATTGCCTTGTAAGCCTCATCAACCTTGCCTACAGACTTCTGTAAGTCGATGATGTGGATACCATTTCTCTCTGTGAAGATGTATGGAGCCATCTTAGGGTTCCATCTTCTGGTCTGATGTCCGAAATGAACACCTGCTTCTAATAACTGTTTCATTGAAATAACGCTCATAATATACCTCCATTTGGTTAAACTTCCGTCATATCTTTTCCGCCGCACAAGCGTCTATGCGGTTAACTCTCCTGCCACCTGCACTTGCAGCACCGGTAGGAAATCGATATGCGTGTTTTTTTGCAACATTCAAATAATAACACAAAGACACCTACTTTGCAATAGGTGTCTTAATATTTTTTTGCATTATTTTTCCGTTTTTGGAAATAACCTCCTCAAAACGCCGCTTATTTATAAAGCGTCTGCTTTCTAAGCTCCCTCACTTCGTCAAACACCACATCATTTAACACTTTAATGTAGGTGCCCTTCATTCCGGAAGAACGGGACTCGATAACTCCCGCACTTTCAAACTTACGCAATGCATTCACGATAACAGATCTGGTAATTCCAACTCTGTCGGCAATCTTACTTGCCACCAGTATACCCTCCATGCCGTTTAATTCATCAAAAATATGGACAATAGCTTCCATCTCAGAGAAAGATAAGGTATTAATAGCGGACTTAACCACATTCACCTTACGCTGCTCCTCTGCGCTTTCTTCATTCACTGCACGAAGCATTTCCAGCCCCACTACCGTGGAGCCATACTCGCAAAGAATAATATCATCGATATCATACTGGTCACCGTTTTTGTAAATAAACAGTGTACCCAATCTCTCTCCCGCAATTTCAATAGGTGAAATGATAGCCTGGAATTTGCGAATATCATCACTTTCAAAGCCGAGAGTAGCCAGATTCACGTTCTCCTTGGTGGATAATACCCCCAGAAAACGCTCATTCAACATGGAATCAATGAAACCTCCGATGCCCTCATCAATCAGCTCATGAATGCAATCTACCTCTTCGGCATAACCCACGCCAAGAACCTTGCCCTTTTTGCTGATTACCAACACATTGGAAGCCATGATTTCCTTCATGACCTTGCAAATGTCGTTAAATACAACCTTGCTTGAGTTATTGTTGTGTAATAACTTGCCTATTTTCCGTGTCTTGTCTAATAATTGAACGCTGCTCATTACTTCCTCCTATCCGTAACACAAAAAGAAACACTTTTCTTTATTTATAGATAGTATAGCACGACAATTCAGGAATTGCAATGTGAATTCTTTAAATTTTCCGACTTTTTTGAAATTTTTTAGTGTTTATTTCTTTGTAGGACGCTGCCAAGCCATATAATCACACTCGGGATTATTGGCACAGGCATAATAACGACGTCCCTTCTTGGTCTTTTTCACTAAAATATCGCCGCCACACTTTGGACAGGCCACATCCAGCTTTTCAAAAAAAGGCTTAGTATTCTTACATTCCGGAAATCCTGGACATGCAAGGAACTTGCCGTGAGGTCCATATTTATACACCATCATGCGCCCGCAGACATCACACGCTACGTCAGACACCTCATCCTTGATTTCCACCTTTTCCAGTTCCTTTTCCGCAATCCGCACTGCTTCGTCCAAATCCGGATAAAAATCACGGATTACACTTTTCCACTTCACATTGCCTTCTTCTATCTGGTCTAACAGGCCTTCCATTGTGGCAGTGAAACGTACATCCACAATGCTTGGAAAGGATTCCTTCATCAATCGGTTCACTACCTCCCCCAGCTCCGTCACGTAAAGGTTTTTGTTTTCCTTAATCACATATCTTCGTGCCAGTATCAGGGTGATAGTAGGGGCATACGTACTCGGTCGACCAATACCAAGCTCCTCCAAAGCACGCACCAAAGTAGCTTCCGTGTAATGAGCCGGTGGTTGGGTAAAATGCTGCTCTCCTTCCAGTGCATTTACAGAGGCCCTGCTGCCTTCTTCCACACCATGCTTTAATGCCACGCCTTCTTCCTTCATGTCATCTGAGCTGTACACTGCCATAAAGCCCTCAAACAACTGCCTGGAGGCTGCCACAGTAAATTCATGTCTGCCTGCACCAATATGAATGGATGTGGTTTCATATCTGGCCGGAGCCATAGTAGCTGCCGCAAAACGTTTCCAAATCAATTGGTACAGCCGGTATAAATCTCTGGAAATCAAATCCTTCAGGCTGACCGGTATACGATTGATGTCCGTAGGGCGGATAGCTTCATGTGCATCCTGCACATTCTTGGTGCCCTTACCGTTTGCATGGTTCGTATATCCTACATATTCTGCGCCATAGGTACCCGTTACAAAGCTTTTGGCCTGTGCCAATGCTTCCTCGGAAATACGTGTAGAATCGGTACGCAGGTAAGTAATCAATGCAACCGTACCCTGTCCTTTGATTTCCACGCCTTCATATAACTGCTGTGCAAGTCTCATAGTCTTTTGGGTGGAAAAGTTTAAAACCTTGCTGGCTTCCTGCTGTAGGGTAGAGGTAGTAAAGGGCAACGGAGCCTTTCGGGAACGCTCTCCCTTTTTTACCTGTTTTACCATAAAATCAGCGTCTTTTAATTCAGCCTTAATAGCCTCCACCTGTGGGCCGTCCTTTAACTCTACTTTACCGGTCTCATCACCATAATATTTGGCCCTCACAGCCTTTTTCTCGCCGGCAAACAACAGGTCAGCCTCTAAAGTCCAATATTCACTTGGCACAAAGGCCTCTATCTGCTCCTCTCTGTCACAGATAATACGTAATGCCACACTCTGCACACGACCTGCACTTAAGCCTCGCTTTACCTTGCCCCACAGTACCGGTGAAATACGATAACCAACCATACGGTCCAGACATCTTCTGGCCTGCTGGGCATTTACACGATCCATATCGATTTCTCGTGCATTTTTCAATGATTCCTTAACAGCGTTTTTGGTAATCTCATTGAAGGTAATACGATATACCTTTTTGTCCTCCAGCTTTAAAGCATGCATCAGATGCCAGGAAATAGCCTCTCCTTCACGGTCAGGGTCGGTTGCAAGATAAATTTTCTCTGCCTTTTTGACCTCCTTACGAAGGGCTGCTAACAGATCTCCCTTACCGCGAATGGTGATATAATGAGGCTCATAATCGTTGGCCACATCAATACCCAATGTACTCTTTGGTAAATCTCTGACATGTCCGTTACTTGCCATAACCTCATAATTTGTTCCTAAAAACTTTTTAATCGTATTGACCTTTGCAGGTGATTCCACGATAACTAAATATTTTGCCATGCTTTTCCCTCTTTAATCTTCTATAAAAACTTGCAAAAGATATTTTTAAAATCTCCAAAACTATACAATAAAAAATCTTTTATTGCAACTGATTTTTGAGACTTCATTAAAATTTAACGAATTGTAAAACGATTTTTGTACGATTTGCACAAATCCATCAGTTCTAAATCTACCAATCCCTCCATGAATACCCTGAACTCTCCCTGACCATTTCGTTTCAGCCATTTTTTATAAATGCTCTCCGCATCCATAAGCTCAGTGGGATGCTCCAAAAGAATTTCATAAATACTTTTAAGGACCGGGTCAAGCTCATTGCTATTAATAATATCTATCCACGAGGCTTCTTTTTTATACCCATTAGATATATCCTTTTCCGAAGAAAATTGCACAGAAAAAGTGTCGCTTAACAGACTGACCAACTGCTCAATATTTACAACAATACCGGCTCCCTGACTGAGTAAATCATGACATCCCTGACTTAGACTGTCGGTAATTCTCCCGGGTATAATTGCCACCTCTTTCCCCTGCTCCAGGGCCATATCCACAGTAATTAATGTACCACTTTTCCTGCGCGCCTCTACTACCAAAACTACATCAGATAAACCACTGATAATACGATTTCTGGGCGGAAAGTTGCTTGATACAGGGGGCATTCCCGGGGCATAGGTGGACAAAAGGCCTCCGTTTTTTTCTATTTCTTCGTATAAATTCCTAAGCTCTCCAGGATAACAAACATCAACTCCCGAACCCAGCACAGCAAAGGTACGCCCCCCTGCTTTCAGGCAGGCTTCCTGACTGATGGAATCAATCCCTCTGGCCATACCGCTGATAATCTGCACCCCGAAGCCGGCCAGTGCTGCTGCAAATTCCTTTGCTACTGCCCTACCATATTCTGAGCAGGCTCTGGCACCAATCATGGCAATACTGGGCATCCCCGCATCCGGCAGACTTCCCTTTACAAACAAACCATACGGCGGATCCGGTATATTCCTTAACTTTTCCGGAAAAATTTCATCCTCATAAGCTATGTATCGAATCCCCTTTCCCTCCACCTGCTCCATGTAAGCCAATGGCTCCAGGCAATGCTTTGCAGCCTTAAAGGCTGTATACTGCTTACTGTTTAACAACCTTAAAAGCTCCTTTTCCGTACCATGATAGGCCGCCTGCATGCTTCCAAAGCACTCCTTTAGTTGAAACAAGGTCCTGGACCCTATTCCGTCAATTTTTTGAAACCACATACTGCTTGCCGCTTCCAATCTATCCATATATATCCTCCCTTCTATTTTGTAACATCCCAGACGATCAGAGAGCCGCCTCATTCACCGTTTCCGCTTAAGAGGCCGTCTGATTTTCCTGAGAAATACTCAGCCGATACCCGGCCGCCTCTTTAATATGCCTGTCAGAAATCCTATCGCTATGCTCTAAGTCTGCAATAGTGCGACTGACCTTTAACAGCCTGTGATAACTTCTTGCAGAAAGCTTTAGCTTCGTATACAAACGGTTCAACATAAGGCCTGCTTTATCCTCCAACACACAATACTTTTGCACATCCCGGGGCAAAATATCTGCATTAAACCGATACCCGGTATCCTGAAAACGCCTTTTTTGTATTTCCATGGCATCCAACACCCTGCCTCTGATGGTTTTGCTGTCCTCCTGCGACTTATCCGTCTGCAATTCTTCTATATTAATTGCACTCATCTGGCAGCACAAATCAATCCTGTCCAGTATAGGACCGGATATTTTGCCCAGATATTTGCGTATTTCAAGCTCCGTACACTTACACTTATTTCTGTCCGGAAAATAGCCGCAAGGGCACGGATTACTGGCGGCCACCAGCATAAAATCAGCCGGATATGTATAAACAGCCTGGCTTCTGGCAATCTGCACCACCTTATCCTCCATAGGCTGCCTTAAGACCTCAATCACATTGCGATGAAACTCCGGAAACTCGTCCAAAAAAAGCACCGCCCTGTGAGCTAAAGATATAATTCCCGGCTTAGGTATTCTGCCCCCTCCCACCATGGCCTGCTCAGAAATGGTATGATGGGGATACAAAAATGGTCTCCTGGTAATAAAGGACTGCCGGTTATCCAGCTTGCCGGCCACACTGTATACCGTGGAAATCTCCATACTCTCCTCCATGGATAGCGGAGGCAGAATCCCCGGTATTCTGCGGGCAATCATCGTCTTCCCTGCTCCCGGTGGTCCCAGTAAAAGCAAATGATGGAAGCCTGCCGCAGCAATTTCAGCTCCACGTCTTGCCATATATTGCCCCTGTACATCCTTAAAATCAAAACTGTTTAGGGCAGTATCCTCTGCCAAAAACTCCTCCATATCAAGCTTATAAGGCTGATAAAAGCCTGACCCTGATAAAATTTCAATCACTTCCAAAAGATGACTCACACCATAAACGTCAATCCCCTGTATAAAGGCTCCCTCTTTTACATTCTCCTCCGGAACCAAAACCTTTTTAATACCTTGTTCCTTTGCAAACTTTACCACAGGCAGCACCCCTTTAACGCCCTTTATTTCGCCGTTTAAGCCCAGCTCGCCTATTAACAGTGTTTCTTCCGGTTTGTCCATTATCAGGCTTTCTATAGCTGTCAGCACGCCCACAGCAATAGGTAAATCAAATGCAGTACCCTCCTTTCTGATCTGAGCAGGCGATAAATTTACCGTAATTCTCAGATTTGGTATCTGCACACCTGCGTTTTTCAGTGCAATACGGACACGCTCTCTGGCCTCCTTTACCTCTCCTGACATATTACCTACCATGTCAAAAACCGGTAACCCAAAGGAAGCATCCACCTCCACCCGTATTAACACTGCCTCCATTCCCTTCATAGTACCTGAAATAATATTTGTATACATAAAAGCCCCTTTCTCTACATATATGCCTTCATTACATATATGCATGAGAAGGGGATTTCGTCACACTTTTAATTCTAAAATTTTTATAAATTTTATTTTTCCAGTACTGCCCGAAGCTTTAAAAGCGCCCTTTTTTCAATACGCGACACGTAACTTCTCGAAATTCCGTATACCTTTCCCACCTCCTGCTGGGTCTGCTCCTTCATACCTCCCAGACCGTACCTACGAATAATGACATCCCGTTCTCTTTCCTCCAATACGCTGTCCATAGCCTTTCTAAGAGCCTCAATAGTCTCTTGCCTTTCTAAAGCAGATATAATATCATCCTTTTCGGTACATAAATCATATATCCGGATTTCATTACCTTCGTTATCCGTTCCCACAGGTTCATACAAGGACACCTCTTTTGCACTTTTTTTCTTGGCACGAAGCATCATTAAAAGCTCATTATCAATACATCTGCATGCATATGTGGCAAGCCTGCCTCTGCCCGCGTCAAAGGTATCTATAGCCTTCATCAACCCTATAATTCCAATTGAAATATAATCCTCCGCATCCTCCGGCGAATTCTGATACTTTTTGGTAATGTGGGCAACCAATCGGAGGTTATGCATAATCAGTTCGTCTTTTGCATGCTTTACTATCTCCCTATCCTCACTTTTCAAAAGTGTAAGATAATATGCCTCTTCTTTTTCAGAAAGTGGCTTTAGGAATGTCTGCACATGCCCCTCCAAAGTCCCGTTATTATTATATTGTATGAAAAAAGGAAAGGCGAAGTGCCTTTCCCATTTTTATTCTTTTGATAATTCTGTTATTTCACTCTAAAAAGCGTTCAAATACAAAATTGCTGACATCAATCCCCTTTGGGGTGAGGCGCAGTATGCCTCCCTCCTGCTCTAAAAGTCCATCCTTTAAACTCTGACTGATTGCTTTATCAAACCAGTCAATGGTATCCTCCCCAAACTCTTCTGCAAATGCAACAAGAGATACACCTTTCATCTGGCGAAGCCCCAGAAAGAAAAACTCCTCCATGGCTTCTCTTCTGCTTAATTCGATTTCCTCTTCATAAGAGAAATCCCCCTGTAAATAAGTCTGCAAATTACTGTTATTTTTGAGGCGAACCTCCCTCATTAGAGACGATGCCCCAAGTCCCAGCCCCAGATACTCGCCTCTCTCCCAGTACACCTGATTGTGTCTGCATTCATGGCCTTTCAAAGCATAATTGGAAATTTCATACCGATAATATCCCTTCTCGGAAAGCAGTGCTTCCGTCAACTCATACATGGCACGCTCCGTATCCTCATCGGGCAAATCCAGCTCCATGTCATAGAAAGGAGTGCCCTCCTCCACGATTAGACTGTAGGCCGAAATATGCTCAGGCTTCAAAGCCAGCACATCACGTAAAGTCCTCTCATAATCTGCAAGAGTCTGCCCCGGCAAGGCACTCATCAAATCGATATTGATATTGGTAAATCCTGCCTCTCTGGCCGCCTTATATGTCTCTACAAATTGCCGGTAGGTATGAATTCTACCCAATTTCTGCAGCAAAGCATCCCAGGTGGATTGCAGCCCGATGCTTAACCGGTTCACACCAACCTCACGATATTTGACCAGACTTTCCCTGCTTGTAGTGCCCGGATTACATTCCATGCTGATTTCTGCTTCCTTTGCCACCTCAAAGCATTCCTTCAGCACCCTAAGCACCTTGCACAGCAAATCCGCATCTACACTGGTAGGTGTGCCGCCGCCGATAAACACGGTATGCACCATATATTCCCCGGCATACCATGCTGCCTTTTCACGGATCTCCTCCATGAGCCTATGCAAATACTGCTCCTGTACCTCTCGGGTGGCAGGAGCAGAAAGGAAATCACAGTAAGCACATTTCTTCACACAAAAAGGGATGTGTATATAAATACTCAATGCTTTTTTCATATTATTCATCCAACTTTAAAACACTCATAAAGGCCTTCTGCGGAATCTCTACATTACCCACCTGGCGCATACGCTTCTTACCTTCCTTTTGCTTTTCAAGTAGCTTCTTTTTACGGGTAATATCACCGCCATAGCACTTGGCAAGCACGTCCTTACGCATAGCACGCACGGTCTCTCTGGCAATGACCTTGCCTCCCACAGCTGCCTGAATTGGTATTTCAAACAAATGTCTCGGTATTTCCTCCTTCAGCTTTTCACACATTTTACGCCCACGCTCATAAGCAGTCTGGGCATGTACGATAAAGCTCAGTGCATCCACTTCCTCTTTATTTACCAGAATATCTAACTTTACAAGCTGGCTTTCTTCATAACCCTTAAGATCATAGTCAAAGGAAGCATAGCCGCGGGACCTGCTCTTTAAGGCATCGAAAAAGTCATAAATAATCTCATTTAACGGCAAATCATACTTAAGCACTGCACGATTGGCCTCAATATATTCCGTACTGATATAACGGCCTCTTCGTTCCTGACAAAGCTGCATAATAGAGCCGATAAACTCCGTGGTCACCATAATCTCTGCACTGACAATAGGCTCCTCCATATATGCAATTTCGGAAGGATCCGGCAGATTCGAAGGATTGGTCAGCTCAATCATAGTGCCGTCCGTCTTATGCACGCGATAAACTACACCCGGTGCGGTAGTTACCAAGTCCAGATTGTACTCACGCTCCAGACGCTCCTGAATAATCTCCAGATGCAATAAACCAAGAAAACCACATCTGAAACCAAATCCCAGTGCGATAGATGTCTCAGGCTCGTAATTCAAAGAAGCATCATTTAACTGCAGCTTCTCCAATGCATCCCTTAAATCCGGGTACTTGGCTCCATCTGCCGGGTACATACCGCAATAAACCATGGAATTGACCTTCTTGTAGCCCGGAAGAGGCTCACTACAAGGCTCCTTGTCATTGGTCACGGTATCTCCCACTGCAGTATCCTTTACGTTCTTGATAGAAGCCGTAATATAGCCTACCATACCGGCAGAAAGCTCCTCACAAGGAATAAACTGTCCGGCACCGAAATAACCAACCTCTACTACTTCAGCCCTGGCACCGGTAGCCATCATGCGAATCGGCGTACCCTTGCGAACGCAGCCTTCCTTTACTCTGATAAAGACAATAACACCCTTATAAGAATCATATACAGAGTCAAAAATCAAGGCCTGTAAAGGTGCCTCCGGGTCTCCATGGGGCGCCGGTATCTTGGTCACCACCTGCTCCAATACCTCTTCAATATTAATACCATTCTTTGCACTGATAAGAGGCGCATCGTGAGCCTCTAAGCCTATCACGTCCTCAATCTCTTCCTTCACCCTGTCAGGATCCGCACTTGGTAAATCAATCTTATTAATGACCGGAAATACATCCAGATCGTGGTCCAGTGCCAGATATACATTGGCAAGAGTCTGAGCCTCAATACCCTGGGCCGCATCTACTACCAGAATAGCACCATCACAGGCAGCCAAAGAACGGCTGACCTCGTAATTAAAGTCTACATGCCCCGGGGTATCTATGAGGTTAAAAACATATTCCTCTCCATCTTGAGCCTTATATACGATACGACAGGCCTGGGCCTTAATAGTAATTCCTCTTTCACGCTCAAGCTCCATATTATCCAGAACCTGGGCCTGCATCTCGCGGCTGGTCAAAAGCCCGGTATGCTCTATAATTCTGTCGGCCAGGGTAGATTTCCCGTGGTCGATATGTGCAACAATACAAAAATTTCTAATTTTACTTTGATCCATGTGTGACATACGCATTTCTCCATTTGTAGCTTCATTTTGAGCAAGTTTTACTGCATACAAGCTCATGATTACCTATTGTACCAAAAAAATCCTTTATTGTCTACTAAGTACTTCATTTAATGTGAAAGCAAGTATTTCAACCGTATTCATGATTTCCTCTACTGTATTAGTCTGTGCCCCCAGTTCAATCAGCATATTACGGGGCTTTAAATGCATATTGTAACGCCATGCCTTTAAATAAATCTTGCGTGTAATACCCGGAAAATAACTCTCCGCCACCACCTGAGACTGAAAAGAAAAGGCCATATTTTCCTGCAAATATGGATTGTTTAAGTATGTAATGGGACCATTTGTACTTCTGCATATGCCGTTAAAAAACATAAATCTGGCATAATCCTTACCCTCTATAGAAGTTACAAGCTTTTTCCCTTCTGCTACTGCATCTCTGTGCAAGTCAATAACAACCTGAATGGACGGATTTTCTGAAAGCACTGCTTCTACAGCCGGCAACGCCTTACTATAGGCATCATCTCTGTTTGGCACATCATATACCCCGGTATGATGCAGCACATCAAACCCATATTCTTCTTGTAAAAGCCTTGCCAACTTTGCCCCTGCACCTACAATAGTGGTACTCACATCTCCCTCTACAGAATCTGCAAAACCTTCCTGGGAATGACTATGATAGACCAATATCTGCGGTCCTTCTGCATTTTTGTCAATAGTGCAGTCATATCCCGTTAAAGTATCGATATTAAGCAGCCCCGGGTCTGCCTTTGTAGAAGCATCTACAATATAAAAATCCTTAATCAACTGTGTGGTGTCTGCATATTGTGTGAAATCATAATTGTGAAGCATCAACCGGTTATCCGTCTGCAGCACCGTATCCATTTCCCCGGTAAAAGGATTTGGCAGACCTGCCGGAGTAAAATCATCCTCTCCGGCATTTACGTACAAATTTTCCTGCATCAAGGATAATTCCTCTTCCTGTGAGACCACTAATCTAATTGGTTTATTGCTTACTGTCTGCTCCTGTGTTATTATCTCATCCACAGGCTCCTTTGACTCCGGCTCCTGCCTTACCACCTCTATCACAGCAAAGGCAGGCACCTCTTCCTGCCACGTATATGCAAAAATCTGAGGTGCCAGCCACCTGACCAAAAAAGGAACCTTTGAAGTTTCACTGTTATTTTCCTGATACTTAAAGATAGCAGAGCGCATGAAATTTGTTCCAGTGCCTACTACGCTCTTAACAAATCCCACCGGTGTGCCGAATAGTAAACGTCCCACAAACAAACACACCAAACCGGCTGCTATAAGTCTTGTCTCCAGCTGCTTTCTCTTTAATGTAGTCTCTCTGTATCTTCGTTCCATGGCACACCTCCCTGTGAAGTATATGCCGTAAAAGAACAAACTATGATATCAGATTGTCCCATGAAGTGCGCTGTTAAGTGCTTCCGATACCGTATAACTGATGCATTCCACAATCTCATCAATTTCCTTTGTGGTAACATACATATTTTTCAAGTCGCGAAAATATTTCCGCACCTCTTCCGGAAATGGCCCCGGCTCCTTTAAGGACTCATGCCACCAGGCCTCACAGGCATCCCCCACTATTGTGGCGGCGTCCACAACCGTTGGAATTCCTATGGCCAATACCGGTACTCCCATCACTTCTTCATTTATGGCATTTCGGTGATTGCCCACACCACTGCCCGGTGAAATGCCGGTATTACTGATTTGAATGGTTGTATAAAGCCTTTTTGTGCTTCTGGCTGCCAAAGCATCAATCACTATCAAACAATCCGGATTGGTGTTTTTTACTACCCCGGCCACCATTTCAGAAGTCTCTATACCAGTCTTTGCCATCACGCCCGGCTCCATAGCACTGATACTTGGCACTGCCTGAGTATATGCCTCTTTTCCGTAGGTATTTAAAATATGTCTCGTAACGGATAAATGATCAATAACCTTCGGACCCAGAGCATCTGCCGTGACAGCCCGGTTCCCCAGCCCCACTATCATAATGCTTTTTTCTTCCAGCTTTTCCTCCTGCCCCAAAAGCTCTCTGATCTGCTCGGCCAAAAGCTTACTGATTTTATCATGAAAGCCCGTATCATCCTCTGCAAGCCCCGGCACCTCCATGGTTATATAGGTTCCTACCGGTTTTCCCATTCTTTTGGCAGCATTTTTGGTTTCAATCTGTACCTTGGTAATCACTGCATCCACCTCCGGCACCTTTTTTTCCTCCACAGAAACTCCATTCAAATGCCCTTCCCTGGTTTTTAAGCTTTCACTGGCTTCCAGTGCCAGGTCTGTTCGTACTTCATACTGTCCTTCCACAGCGTTCCTCCTGCTTTTTTATTTTATATTTTTCCAAAAAAAATGTAAATTATGTATTGACAAATCGGTGGAGAAATTTTACAATATACAAGTGTGTTTAGCCATCGCCCGTGTCTGATGGATATAAACATGAGACAAAATAGATAAAAATATATTAGGGAGGTGTTCGTCTTGGCTAACATTAAATCTGCAAAGAAACGTATCTTAGTTACAAAGACTAAAAACGAGAGAAACAAAGCAATCAAGTCCGGCGTAAAGACAGCGATTAAGAAAGTATACGCTGCTGTTGAAGCTGGTGACAAGGCTTTAGCAAATGCTGCATTAGTTGAAGCTACAGCTGTAATCGAGAAGGCTGCATCTAAGGGTGTATACCACAAGAACAATGCTGCTCGTAAAGTAAGTGCTATCGCTAAAGCTGTAAACGCAATGGCTTAATTTATAAGATCAACTTTTAAGGACCTGCTTCCGTCTTAGCAGGTCCTTTTGTATGCATTTCGAATTGCACGCAACTTACACACGCAGCAAATCCTTCACCACCTCGCTGCCTATTAAAAGGCCCGCTGAGGCTGGTACAAAAGCATTACTGCCGGGAGTGGCTTTACGAGTAACCTCAGACACAAGTCCTGCAATAGGCGTCCGTGCCTCCTCCGTAGAATACACCACCTTTAACTTTTCCACACCGCGCTTTTTCAGCTCTCTGCGCATAACCTTGGCTAAAGGACAGACGCTTGTCTGATAGATGTCTGCCACGGTCAGCTTCGTAGGGTCCAGCTTGTTACCGGTACCCATGCTGCTGATAATAGGTACATCATGTGCCTGTGCCTGCAACACCAGGTCTATTTTGGCTGTAACTGTATCAATAGCATCTACAATATAATCATACTCGGAAAAAGGAAATCTCCCGCTTTCCTCCGGCAAATAAAAAGTGTCCCACAAGGTTAACTGACAGTCCGGTTGAATACTTAAGATACGCTCCTTCATCACTTCTATCTTTTTTTTGCCCAATGTATCATGGGTAGCAATGAGCTGTCTGTTCAGGTTGGACAAAGCCACGGTATCATGGTCTACCAAATCAATAGCCCCTACACCGCTCCTTACCAATACTTCCACTACATGACCGCCCACACCGCCAACTCCAAATACGATTACTCTTTTTGTCTGCAACTTTTCAACTGCTTCCTCTCCGAAAAGCATTGCAGTGCGAATATATTGTTCCTTCATAAAATGCTCCATTCTTCATAAGCTTACTAAAATCCTATCACACCTTTTCATAGGATTCAATATAAGATTTCAATCTTTTGCGCATACGATACAATCTGGTACGAAAATTTTTCTCACTGATACCAAAATCAGCCGCCAGCTCTTCAATATTATCTCCATCCAGAAAATACTTTTTCGCAATAACCTTTTCTTTTTTATTGTATATGCTTTCCAGCATGTCCTCCATCACCAGCATATTATATGCAGGCTCTATGTAGGGAATGTCCTTATACTGGCTGTCCTCCAGGCTATCCATACGATTATATACGTGCCTGTAATAGCTTTTGCTCAAATTTCTGATAGTAAGCATCAGCCAGCCCATGGGATTCGGGTGATCCTTTAAGGTATCCCACTGCTCTAATGCCAACAAATATGCTTCCTGGGCAATATCCTCCGTTTCAAAGAAATTTTGCATATGCTGATATAAATACTGATAGACAATTGCCTTTGTGTTTCGATAAAACCATTCAAAATCCAACATCACGCTACCATTCCATAAACAGCCTGCTGTGAAAGAATTCTTCCAGACTAACACCTAAGCCATCACAAATATGCCTGATGGTAACAATACCGGGATTTTTACTTTTACCATAAAGAATACTCTTTAAGGTAGAAGGGGTAAGTCCGGCACGAATTGCCAGCGTATTAATGGTTAAGTTTTTTATTCTGCACAAATAAAAAATACGCTTTACAATCCTCTCCCAGGTTTCCTCCATATAAGGCTCGTCCGCCCCGGTCTTCTTGCATGTAGCTTGCATGTTTGTCATTGGCGCTTCTTTCATATAAAAAAAGCTATTCATAGTTTTCCTCCATCTTTTTGATGGGTTCATTCTATAAAATAGCTTTCTAAAAGTAAGACGTTATATCGTCTTTTTAACTTCACCAAAGTTTTTGTATGAAATTGTCGAAAAAATACTATAAAATTCAGTCTGACTGAATTTCTTTTTTGGCATTCTTCAGAAAAGTAATCGTAATACTGCTCCCTACATCCACTTCACTTTCCAGCTCCAGACTGGCTCCGTGAATAGCTACAATATGCTTAACAATAGCAAGTCCCAGACCTGTACCTCCGGTAGATTTAGATCGACTCTTATCGACTCTGTAAAAACGTTCAAATACACGGTTTTGATGCTCCTTTGGTATGCCGATACCAGTATCTTTTACTTGAAGCACTACCCTGTCCTCTTTATCCTGAACACGCAAGGTTACATATCCGTTATCTTTATTATAGCGGATAGCATTATCACAAAGGTTATATACTACCTCTTCCAACATCTGCCTGCTGCCGGACACAAAGGCCGGCGTGCCTTCCACCCGGATGGTAATCCCCCTCTTGGCCGCATTCAGCTTTAACATATCTGCACAGGTCACGGCCATCTCATATAAATTCACTGCTTCTATCTGTACCTCATCATCTAGAGTATCCAGCTTGGAAAGCTCTAAGGTATCGTTAATCAACGAAAGTAGACGATTTGCATTTTTGTGAATTTCACCTGCAAAACGTCTGGTATCCTCTTCATTTGCCATGCCCGCCTCAATCAGCTCGGAGTAACCGGATATAGAGGTTAAAGGCGTTTTTAGCTCATGACTGACATTGGCAGTAAATTCCTGACGCATCTTGGCAGATTCCAGAATATCTTCATGCTGGACTCTTATGGTGTCTATAATCGGATACAGCTCCTCATATACATACACAGCTTCCTTATTGCTGATGTTCTCTGCCATGCTTTTAATCGGCTTAATAATACTGGTTGTAAGGACATGGGCTAAGGACATACAAAGAAACCAGAGAAACAACGCCACCATAACCACCAATGGAACCGCCTTTAAAAATATGTCATATAAGCTACTACTACTGGTGCTGACACGCAAAATAAGATTGTCGTCCACCTTAACTGCCACATAATAAGAAGATTTCTGCAAGGTATCAGAAGTACGTACGCACGTTCCTGTTCCACTTTCCAATGCCTTTAGTACTTCTTCTCTGCTGCCATGGTTCTCCATGGCCATAGCATCCGCCTCACTGTCCACCAAAACCTCTCCGGTACTGTCAATTAATGTGATACGGATATCTCTGTCTTTTCCTGACATATAATTATCGGCAAAATTTTTGATATCTTCTGCATCATTCCCTTTGGTATATAACACAACGTGCGCAAAAGTCCTTAGCTCCTCAAAGACCTGCGCACGAAACAAATCATAACATAATATACTAATGAGAAAAAGAGTGGAAACAATCGCCAATGTAGTAATTACCATAAATTGCTTTTGAATATTCTTTTTCATGGCTCTAATCCTCGTTCATAAAATAGCCGACATTTCTGACTGTTTTAATCATACTGCCTGCATTACCAAGCTTTTGTCTCAGCGTCTTTATGTGCATATCCAGTGTTCTACTCTCCCCTTCAAAATCCGTTCCCCAGACCTTTTCTAAAATACGCTCTCTGGTAGTAACAATTCCTGCATTGGACAATAACAGCTGTAAAAGCTCATATTCTTTAAAGGTCAGCTCCACAGGTACATCCTCCACGTATACAGAATGCTTATCCTTATCTAAAGACACACAGCCAAGGGATAATATTTTTGTCTCACCTTCTCCAATATGCAACCTGCGCAAAAGTGCCTTCACACGCGAAATCAGCTCCATAACCCCAAAAGGCTTGGTCATATAATCATCTGCTCCCGCATCCAACCCCTTTACCTTGTCTAACTCACTGCTCTTGGCAGTTACCAAAATGACAGGTATAGCCTTTGTGGCTGCATTTCGACGGATATTACCGATAATACTTAAACCCTCCTCGTCAGGAAGCATGATATCTAATAAAATCAAATCAGGATGCCGCTCCTTTAAGGCCTGATAGAAAGCTCTGGCAGTTCCAAAGCTTTCTACATCATAGCCAACGTTTCTTAATGCAAAAGTTTCAATTTCAGAAATGTTAATGTCATCCTCAACAACATAAATCAAAGACATGCCATTCTTCCTTTCTATTATTTGAGAATATTGGTGGAAGGAAGTACAAATTTCTCACGGTAATACATCTTCTGACCTTCAAAATCAATATTACCTGATTTTTTAATATTGCTGATAAATTCATGTGCATCAATATCTTCACGGTCTTCCTGCATTACATAAATAGCAATATTGGAACAATGGTCTGCCACACGCTCAAAGCTGGTAGTCAAATCCTGCAAAATAAAGCCAAGCTCCACTGTACACTTGCCCTTACGCAGTCTGGCAATATGACGTGACTTCATTTCTACACTCAAATCATCAATTACTTCCTCTAAAGGCTCTACGTGACCTGCCTGCTTAATATCATCATTGATAAACATTTCTACGGTAATATTTAAAATCTCCTTAATGGCTCCGGAGAAAACCTTCAACTCCTTGGATGCCTTTTCTGAGAATTCCATACCCTTTAAATACTTTTCCTCAGCGGATTCCTTAATATTAATCGCATGGTCTGCAATACGTTCAAAGTCGTTAATACAATGAAGCATCACAGTAACCTGATGACTTTCCTTCTCAGACAAATCTCTGGAGGAAATCTTTAACAGATAAGAGCCTAACTCATCCTCATATCTGTCCACTTCCTCTTCTAAGGCAAGCACACGTGCACCATCTTCTTCATTATACTCCTTCACCAGCTTCAATGCAAGCTTAATAGATTCATGAACTGCTTCAGCCATCTTAACAGTAACAGCCTTGGCCATGGAAATCGCATAACCCGGTTTGTCTAAGAAACGTGGGTCTAACATACCCAGGTTCTTATCCAGCTCAGAAAGCTCCTTGCTGACCTTATCCTCTGGAATAGACTTATATGCGAGCTTCTCTAATACATTTGCAAATGGTAATAAAATAACCGTTGCTACTACGTTAAACGTGGTATGAATGGTTGCAATTCCGGATGCATCAATTGCCCCTTCCATAAAAGGAAAATGTAAAACTACATTTAATGAATAGAAACCAATCATAAATATGATAGTACCAATTAAGTTAAAATATAAATGTACTAATGCAGTTCTGCGGGCATTCTTACTACCACCAACAGATGAAATCATAGCAGTTACACAGGTACCTATGTTCTGACCCATGATAATAGGCAGTGCAGTGGAAAATCCAATTGCACCTGTAGCACACAATGCCTGTAAAATACCTACGGATGCAGAAGAAGACTGAATAACTGCAGTCAACACTGCACCAGCCAGCATACCTAACAATGGATTAGAAAACATCGTCAGTATATTGGTAAATTCAGGTACATCCTTTAATGGCTCTACCGCTTCAGACATACTTTCCATACCGGTCATTAAAATAGCAAATCCTACCAGAATCAGAGCAGCATCCTTTTTCTTTTCATTCTTAGAAAACATAATAAAAATAACACCGATTACTGCAAGAATTGGCGAGAAATTTGAAGGCTTTAACAGCTGAATAAAGAAGCTGCTGCCTTCAATACTGGCTAATGATAATAGCCATGAGGTTGCTGTAGTACCGATATTGGCACCCATAATAATACCTACAGCCTGCCCCAGCTTCATAATACCGGAGTTAACAAAACCTACCACCATAACTGTCGTAGCACTGGAAGACTGAATTAATGCCGTAACACCTGCACCAACCAACACAGCCTTAATACGATTATTGGTCAGCTTCTCCAAAAAAGTCTCTAATCTACCGCCACTGGCCTTAGATAAGCCCTCTCCCATAATATGCATACCATAAAGGAATAAAGCCAACCCACCTACCATAGATAACGCATCAAAAATAGTCATAATATATCCTCTTCTTTTCTTGTTGTATGTTCTTGAAATAAATTATTTAACATTTATATCATACCTTATCTATGTAAAATCTGTAACCTTGGAATGTAAAATCCATGTAAAAAATATATAATTTACAAATTAAAATCAGTTAATATTCCACAAAACACTTTATAATATGCGGTATTCCTCGATAATGCCTGTCTCCTGAAAGCCTTCCCACTCACACACATTCACTGCATGATCGCCTACTCTTTCCAAGTATTTGGCAATCATCAGTGCATCTACAAGGCCATCCACATCCTTCTCTTCTTTTTTCAGTTTCATGATGATATCCTCGCGAATTTTACAGAAACAATCGTCTACAGTATCTTCAAGTGTCAGAAGTTCCTTGATAGCACGCATATCTCTTTTTACAAAAGCATTTGCACTTTCCTTAATCATAGTAATTGCTTTATATAGCATTTCCCCAAAATTCCCTGAATATTCATTTAAATCAGGCATACCCATGTGGATCAATAATTCTGCAATATCAGATGCATGGTCGCCGATTCTTTCAATATCCGTTACAACCTTTAATGCTGCAGAAATCAGACGCAAATCTCTGGCAACAGGAGTTTGCTTGGTAATGAGAGTCAGACATCTGGCTTCTATAGCACGCTGCATATCATTTACCATATGATCCCCTTCCATAACCTGCTTTAACATCTGCTCATCTTTATTTTCCAAACCTTTTACAAGCTGCTCGTAGGCACGGTCTACCTGCTCACTCATTTCCATAATTGCCTGCTCCAAATTTTTTAATTCTAATTCAAATGATAATCTTGGTGACATAATAAACCCTCCTAAAAATCAGCCAAATCTACCTGTAATATAATCTTCTGTACGCTTATCCTGTGGTCTCTGGAAAATATTTGTGGTAGTATCAAACTCTATCATTTCTCCCAGTAAGAAAAAGGCTGTATAATCACTGACTCTGGCTGCCTGCTGCATGTTATGGGTTACTACAACAATCGTATATTCCTTTTTCAAATTTTCCATCAATTCCTCTATCTTCAATGTGGAAATCGGGTCCAATGCAGAGGTTGGCTCATCCATCAAAAGCACCTCCGGATTTACTGCCAGAGCTCTTGCAATACAAAGTCTCTGCTGCTGACCACCGGACAAACCTAAAGCGTTTTTCTTCAAACGGTCCTTTACCTCATCAAAAATTGCTGCCCCTCGCAAAGAAGTTTCTACAATTTCATCCAACTTTGCCTTATTGGTAATGCCGTGAATTCTAGGTCCGTATGCAATGTTGTCATAAATACTCATCGGAAAAGGATTGGGCAGCTGGAATACCATACCGACTTTTTTGCGAAGGCGTGTAGTATCTACGCTTGGTGCGTAAATATCCTCACCATCCAATAAAATCTGACCCTCCACCTTTGCAATAGGAACCAAGTCATTCATACGATTTAAACATTTCAAAAATGTGGACTTACCACAGCCACTGGGACCGATAAAAGCAGTAATACCTTTTTCCTGAATGTCCATATTGATATTTTTCAGGGCATGATTTTCTCCATAATGTAAATTTAAATTTCTTATCTCTATTTTTGCCATAAAACACACCTAAAATTACGCCTTTGCGCTTACATCAAACTTCTTTGCCAACACCTTGGTTAACATATTAATTACAAGTACAATAATCAGTAACACGCAACCGATACCAAATGCTACATTATATTCGCCATTGCTCATACGCAAATATAATTCAATGGTAAGCGTACCGCCGGATTCCAAAATTTTACCAACGAATGCCGCCATGCTTTTTGCCAGCCTGCCATCACTGCCTGCTGTAAATAAAAGTGCTGCACTTTCACCTACAATACGACCAATTGACAGAATAACACCTGTAATAATACCCGGCATGGCACTTGGCAGCAGCACTGTACGAATCATATACCATTTCGTAGCAACGATGCCCAAAGAACCCTGCCTGTAACTTAACGGTACTGTTTTCAGCGCTTCCTGCGTATTTCTCGTAATGAGCGGCAATACCATAATTGTCAATGTGAGAGCGCCAGTCAAAATTGAGTAGCTCCAGATTTTCCCGAAGAACATCATGCCGAACAAACCGTAAATAATAGAAGGAATACCGGATAAGGTTTCTGTAGTAAACTCAATAAAAGATACTACTTTTCCCGGCTGTGCATATTCACTCAAATAAATGGCACTTCCAACACCTATCGGCGTAGCGATTAACAACGTAATTACTATAATTATCAGCGCATTGACAATATTACCAGCAATGCCTACCGTACCTTTTAAAAAGCTGCTGGAAGTAGTTAAAAACATGAAATTGATTTGTCCAATGCCTCGGACAAATACATACGTAATAATTCCTAAAATCAAAAATACAGAAAGGAAAGCTGCGGTATAAATCAAAGTATACAAAATCAAATCTGATTTTCGGATTTGCTTACCGTAAATAGAATTTTCTTTATGCATCATCCTCAGCTCCCTTCTTTAAAATTTTTGTCAGTGCCATATTAATAAACATAATAAATACAAAGAGTACTAAGCCTATAGTAAACAACACCTCTCTATGTAAGCCTTCCGAATACCCCATTTCACTTACAATGGCTGTAGTTAAAAAGCGTACGGAATTAAAAGGTAACGGTGCATTTACACTGGAACCGGATACTAATGTGATTGCCATAGCCTCACCGATAGCACGGCCTACACCCAAAACAATCGCCGTGATGATACCGCTCTTTGCAGCCGGAACCGTTACCTTAAAAATAGTCTGAATACTGCTCGCCCCCAACGCCAAAGAGGCAGAGCGCATATGTACCGGCACTGCTTTTAAAGAGGAGGTACTGACATTAATTACCGTAGGCAAAATCATAATTGCCAAAACCAAAACAGCGGAAATCAAATTGGCACCACCAGTAAACTGATGTGTATCACTGCCTGCAAATACAAATAACTCTAATTTATACATCAGTGGGTTTAAAATATATACGCCCAGCAAACCATAAACGACTGACGGCACGCCTGCCAAAAGCTCCACTGCCGGCTGCACAACAGCCACTAGCTTTGCAGGTGCAACTTCTGCTATAAACACTGCAGTAAACACTCCAATCGGTACACCGATTAAGATAGAAAGCATCGTACCTACAATAGAAGTTAAAATAATCCATAAAATACCATATTTAGGCTCTGACGCTGTCGGTGCCCACATGGTAGAAAATAAAATTTCTTTTAAACCAACCTTTGAAATAGCCGGAATACCGTTTTTTATCATATAAAAGCAAATGGCTGCAACTGCCAACGTCGCCACCAAGGCACAGAGTGTAAATATCCCCTGTGCCACTGTTTCAACCAATGCTTTTTCTTTACGATTACCTTTTATAGAAAATATTTCTTTCATAAATGCCTGGTCCTTTTGCCTAAATTATTTTACAGGAATAAGACCTACCTGCTGAACAACTGCCTGACCTTCTTCGCTGAATACATATTCAAAGAATGCCTGAACCACTTCGTTCTGTTCTTCAATAGCGCCATTAGTTGCCATTACGAATGGTCTGCTTAAGAAGTAGTTACCTGCTACGATATTTTCAGCTGTTGCCTCTACACCTTCTAATGCTACTGCCTTAACAGTGTCATTTAAAACATCTAAAGACACATAACCGATAGCACCAGGAGTTGCACTAACCTTTGCCATCACTGCACCTGTATTGTCTAATTCAGAAGCATATGCACACATCTCTTCTACTTCAAGAATTTCTTCAAAAGCTCCTCTTGTACCGCTGCCTGCTTCACGACCGATTACTACAATTGGAGTATCTTTGCCGCCAACCTCAGACCAATTTGTAACAGCACCTGTATAAATTGCTACCAACTGTTCTTTTGTCAAATCGCCAACTGTGTTTGCTGTATCAACTACTACTGCAATACCATCAATTGCTACTATATTTTCAACTGCACCTTTTTCCTTCTCAGCATCCTTTAAATTTCTGGAAGAGTTACCGATATTCACAGTACCGGAAAGCACCTGCTCAATACCGGCACCTGAACCTACAAACTCAGCTGTTACCGTTACATCCGGCTCTACCTCTGCAAAAGTTTCCTGTAATGCCTTTACTAACTTTTCCATAGAGGTGGAACCAGACATAGTTAACTTGCCGGAAACTCCTGTTGTTTTGTTCGTAGCTTCACCTGCTGTTCCTGCATTTCCACAAGCCGTCATGCCAACTACCATCGTCATTACACCTACAAGTGCGATTAATTTCTTTACATTCATTCTTTTCATTTTCTTTTCCTCTTCTGCCGCGTGACCTTGCGGCACCTTTCTTTTTCTTTTTGCCATTCATCTGACACACTTATCTTACTGCAAAAAGTGATTTACAAACTATCAGAATGAGGTAAAAGAAATGACCAAAATGTAAAGGATGCGTAAATTCTTTAGGTTAGAATCGATGATGGGGTAAACGAAAAAGCAGTTTTGACATTGCAGGGAACTGCCCTTTCGTTTACACCATTTTCGATTTGACCTAATTGAACAAAGTAAGCGTCCGGGTAGCCGTTATTTATGGAC
>JAZRRW010000051.1:0-5060 GCA_045651105.1 Lachnospiraceae bacterium | reverse complement strand
TAATTTTGTGTATTTACTTGCAACCGGACATTTTAGGTGCTATAATGTCAAGGTTTAAAGAGATTTTTAAGCATTTTGCGGCATTGTCCGCCATGCTTTGTAATAATAAGGAGGCTCCATGAACGAGACAAGACAAGACGTTAGAAACGTCGCAATTATCGCACACGTTGACCATGGCAAGACCACATTAGTGGACGAGCTCTTAAAGCAGTCCGGTGTATTTCGCGCACACCAGGAAGTAGCAGAGCGCGTAATGGACTCTAACGACATTGAGCGTGAACGTGGCATTACTATTCTGGCCAAAAATACTGCCGTTACCTATAAAGGCACCAAAATCAACATTATTGATACCCCGGGACATGCTGACTTCGGCGCGGAAGTAGAGCGTGTACTCAAAATGGTTAATGGTGTCATTCTGGTCGTTGACGCCTTCGAAGGCGCTATGCCTCAAACCAAATTTGTACTCCGAAAAGCCCTGGAATTAAAGCTTCCCGTAGTAGTTTGTGTGAACAAAATCGACCGTCCCGAGGCTCGCCCCGCAGAAGTCGTGGACGAAGTACTGGAATTATTCCTGGACTTAGAGGCTGATGATGCACAGCTGGATTGCCCATTTGTTTTTGCTTCTGCCAAGGCCGGTATCGCCTCTCTGGACATAGACACCCCGGGCAAGGATATGATGCCTTTGTTCGAAACGATTCTGGACTATATCCCTGCTCCTACCGGTGATCCGGATGCAGGTACACAGGTACTGATTTCCACCATTGACTATAACGAATACGTAGGTCGTATCGGTGTGGGTAAGGTGGACAATGGTACCATTCGTGTTAATCAGGAAGTTGTGATTGTAAATGCACACGAGCCTGAAAAGCAAAAAAAGGTTAAAGTAAGCAAGCTTTATGAATTTGACGGTCTGAATAAAGTAGAGGTCCGTGAAGCCGGCATCGGCTCTATTGTGGCTATTTCCGGTATTACAGATATTCATATCGGTGATACCCTCTGTCACACAGAAGCAGTGCGTCCGATACCATTCCAAAAAATTTCTGAGCCTACCATTGCTATGCACTTTGTGGTAAACGACTCCCCACTTGCCGGCAAGGAAGGCAAATATGTGACCAGCCGTCATTTACGCGACAGACTCTTCAAAGAATTAAACACCGACGTTTCTCTCCGTGTAGAGGAAACGGACAGTGCAGATGCCTTTAAGGTATCCGGTCGTGGTGAATTGCACCTGTCTGTTCTTATTGAAAACATGCGTCGTGAAGGCTTTGAATTCGCCGTATCCAAGGCTGAGGTTCTGTACCGCACAGATGAGCGCGGACATAGGTTAGAGCCAATGGAGCTGGCTTATATTGACGTTCCCGACGAATTCTCCGGTACGGTTATTGAAAAGCTTTCTCAGAGAAAGGGTGAGCTTCGCAGTATGGGCACCGGTACCGGCGGTTACACCCGCTTAGAATTCTCTATTCCGGCCAGAGGCCTGATTGGTTATCGCGGCGAGTTTATGACCGACACCAAGGGAAATGGTATCCTTAACACCATTTACGACGACTACGGCCCATATAAGGGCGATATCCAGTATCGTAAGCAGGGCTCCCTTATCGCCTTTGAAGCAGGCGATGCAGTAACCTATGGTCTTTACAATGCACAGGACCGCGGCACCCTGTTTATAGGTCCAGGTGAAAAGGTTTATTCCGGCATGGTAGTAGGTCAGTCCGCAAAGCCGGAGGACATCGAAATCAATGTCTGCAAGAAAAAACAGCTTACCAATACCCGCTCCTCCTCTGCAGATGAGGCCTTACGCCTTACCCCAAAGAAGGTTTTAAGTCTGGAGCAGGCTTTGGAATTTATTGACACTGATGAATTATTAGAAGTAACTCCAACCTCCCTTCGTATTCGTAAAAAGATTTTAGACCCGACCATGAGAAAACGTGCCAATCGCTAATGCCAGTTTGCAAAGCATTGGATTGATTTTTGTTATAAAAGGAGACTTTTTGGCTTCCACAGCCGGGTCATAGTCTTATCATAGCATATAAAAAAAGAGGATGTGGACGATATATCGTCCAAAATCCTCTTTTTTAAATTTTTTTATTTTTTTGTCGGTGACAATGTAACCAACGCAAGTCTCCTTTATTGTCATTTCTCCGTTACCGGATAAAAAACCTCCTCCAGCACCTCTACCTTGCTGCGTCCTGCTGTCAGCTCAATGACCTCCTTACAAAAATGCTCGGCATCCTCTCCCGGAACCAATACTACAATACGTACCTTATCCGTATATTCGCTGCTTTCCTGGGTAAGTCCCTGCTGACCCATAAAATACAGTATCTTACCAATACCATTATAATCCGTATCTACCTGAATGCGCTTCCCATACTTCATCATGGCTGTAGGACAATGCTTAAGAGCCTCTTGTAAAGCCTGGGTATATGCCCTGACCAGACCACCTGTGCCAAGAAGCGTCCCACCAAAATACCTGGTCACCACCGCAGCAATTCCCTTAATCTCAGACCCTAACAACACCTCTAACATAGGCCTGCCTGCGGTGCCGCTGGGCTCTCCGTCGTCGCTGCACCTGGTCAGCTCACCACGGGTACCAATAACAAAGGCACTACAGTTGTGTCTGGCATCATAATAGCGCTTGCGCATCTCCTCCACAAAGGCTACCGCCTCCGCTTCGCTTTCCACCTTACGTACATTGGCTATAAAACGTGACTTTTTCTCAACAATCTCCCCTGTAAAGGTCTGGGGCTCAGATGTATTTGTATATATGACCCGATAACTATCCTGCGTTTTTTTTGGTAAATCCATGTAAAACTCTCCTGAACAATATTTGCAAAGCTTTCACTTTAGCTGATATTTCTTTTCTTAATTCATTACTATACCCTTTTTTTACAGGAAAAGCAATATTTAATGAAATCTTCATTTAATCTACGCAGAAAACACTTTATTTTATGTTATATTTTTGATATAATAATATAACCTTGCTTTTCACATATTACATTATAAAGAAAGGAAGATCTTTATGAATTATAGTAAGAATGGACTAAAGCAAAAGCAAAAGCAGATGAACTCCAAGTCAGATAAATTAGGACGTAAGCTCCTCATTCTCTCTTGCAAGCTTTTTCTGCTCATTGTCGTGTCAGGAGTCATTATAGGAGGCTCCGCTGCTTTAGGCGCTTTTAAGGGCTGCATTGATACCGCCCCAAATATCGACAGTTCCGATGTATCTGCAGAGGGCTTTTCCAGCTTTGTTTACGACAAGGACGGTAATCAGATTGCCAAGCTGGTAGCCAGTGGCTCCAACCGTATTCCGGTTACCCTGGACAAGGTTCCGCTGTATTTGCAAAAAGCTTTTATCGCTATTGAGGACAGTCGTTTTTATGAACACAATGGTGTGGATGTCATCGGTATTGTCCGTGCCGGTGTCACCGGTGTATTGAGAGGCTTCAAATTTCACTCCGGTGCCAGCACCATCACCCAACAGCTTATCAAGAACACTATTTATGAGGACTTTATCAACGAATCTCGGCTTGAACAGGTAGAGCGCAAAATTCAGGAATGGTATCTGGCCATCCAGATTACCAACGAATTGTCCAAAAACGAAGTATTAATTCGTTATTTAAATACTATCAACCTGGGACAGAATACTCTGGGTGTACAGTCAGCAGCATTACGCTACTTTGGCAAGGATGTAAGTCAGCTGAATTTAAGCGAATGTGCCGTTATTGCTGCTATTACCAAGAGCCCTAACGGCTACAATCCGATTACCAATCCGGAGGCCAATGCCAAGCGTCGCAAGAATGTTCTTGACGAAATGCTTGATTTGGAATATATCAATCAGACCGAGTATAACGAAGCCATGGCTGATGACCCGTATTCCAGAATTTCCGAGGTAAATCAGACTTATGTTGCAAATGATAATGTCACCACTTACTTTGTGGATGCCGTTACAGAGCAGGTTTACAACGATTTATTAGAGGCGGGTTACTCCGAAAGGCAGGCTGAGAATCTGATTTACCGCAGTGGTATCAAGATTAACTCTACCATGGATCCTGCTATTCAGACTATCGTAGATGATGTCTGCAGCGATGAAGAGAATTTCCCTCGTGCTTTCTGGCAGCTTAGCTATCAGTTGAGTATTGCCAAGGCCAACGGCAGCACCATACACCACAGCACGGAAATGATGCAGAAATACTTAAAGGACAACAATTACAAAGAAGACGGCTACAGCTCCGACAGCAAAATGCTTTTCAACTCTAAGGATGCGGCAAATGCTGCTATTGAATATTACAAAGCATATGCCATCGAAAAAGGAGACGAAATCCTTGGTGAAAAGATTACCATTACTGTGCAGCCACAGCTCTCCGTACTGATAATGGACCAGCAGACAGGCTATGTCAAAGCACTCCTTGGCGGACGTGGTGAAAAAACTGTAAGCAAAGCCTTTAACCGAGCTACCGCTGCCACCAGACAGCCGGGCTCCTGCTTTAAGGTACTGGCCGCTTATGCACCGGCACTGGAGTCCGGCATGTATACGTTGGCTTCTGTTCAGAACGATGCCCCGTTTGCTTATACCAATACCGGTGACGACAATGACCGTCTGGTACAGAACTGGCATGAAGAAAAGCATGGATATTTAGGATTATTAAATTATCGCGAAGGTATCCGCAATTCCAGAAATGTTGTTACGGTAAAAGCTTTAACCGTACTTACTCCGCAGCTTGGTATGGATTATTTGCTGAATTTTGGTTTTAGTACCCTTTTAGCCTCTACCAACGAGAACGGCCACACCGACGTAAACCAGTCCCTTTGTCTGGGTGGTATTACCTATGGTGTTACCAATCTGGAAATGACCGCGGCTTACGCTGCCATTGCCAACGGCGGCAAATATATTGAGCCTACCTTATATACTACAGTACTGGATCACAATGGCAATATTATTTTGGACAAGTCCTCCAACAGAAAGAAAACCATTCTCCGTGAAACTACTGCATGGCTTTTAACGGATGCTATGAGAGATGTTGTAGAGGAAGGTACCGGTAAAACCGCCCGTGTAAACGGCT
>JAZRRW010000050.1:0-58110 GCA_045651105.1 Lachnospiraceae bacterium | reverse complement strand
CGTGCTCGTGCAGGCGCTGCTAACATCGTTCCTAACTCCACAGGTGCTGCTAAGGCTATCGGCTTAGTAATCCCAGAGTTAAACGGCAAGTTAATCGGCTCCGCTCAGCGTGTTCCTACCCCAACAGGTTCCACAACTATCTTAGTTGCAGTTGTTAAGGGTAAGGTTACTAAGGATGAAATCAACGCAGCAATGAAGGCAGCTGCTACAGATTCCTATGGTTACAACACAGATGAAATCGTATCCTCCGACGTTATCGGTATGACATACGGTTCTTTATTTGATGCTACACAGACAATGGTAGCTCCTATGGAAGACGGCAATACTCAGGTACAGGTTGTATCTTGGTATGACAACGAAAACAGCTACACATCTCAGATGGTTAAGACAATTAAGTACTTCGCTGAGTTAGCTTAATCTTTCGTGTATTAATTGACCTAATGGGGTCCGGTCGAAATGGGCCGGACCTCTGAATTTTTATAAGGA
The DNA here is from genome assembly GCA_045651105.1 of Lachnospiraceae bacterium. Taxonomy (GTDB): domain Bacteria; phylum Bacillota; class Clostridia; order Lachnospirales; family Lachnospiraceae; genus RGIG6307. Next base: position 57,624 of record JAZRRW010000050.1, on the reverse strand, counting down.
GATTTATTACAATGGGTTTAAACAAGAAATCAGTTGATAATATCAACGTAAAGGGTAAAAGAGTTCTCGTAAGATGTGACTTTAATGTACCTTTAAAGGAGGGCAAGATTACAGACGAAACTCGTATTAATGCAGCACTTCCTACTATCCAGAAGTTAATTGCTGATGGTGGCAAGGTTATTCTTTGTTCTCACTTAGGTAAGGTTAAGGAAGGTCCTAATGAAAAGGAATCCTTAGCTCCTGTAGCAGTAAGCTTAAGCGAAAAATTAGGCAAGGACGTTACCTTTGTTGCTGATTACAATGTAACCGGTGAAGCTGCAACTGCAGCAGTAGCAGCTATGAAGGAAGGCGATGTTGTTTTATTACAGAACACTCGTTTCCGCGGCAAGGAAGAAACAAAGAACGGCGAAGCATTCTCTAAGGAATTAGCTGATTTGGCTGATGTATATGTATGTGACGCATTTGGTTCTTCTCACAGAGCACATGCTTCTGTAGCCGGTGTTACCAAGTTCATCTCTGCAAAGGGCGGCGAGAACGCAGTTGGTTATTTAATGCAGAAGGAAATTGAATTCCTTGGCAATGCCGTAGAAAATCCGGTAAGACCTTTCGTTGCTATCCTTGGTGGTGCAAAGGTTGCTGATAAGTTAAATGTTATTTCTAACTTACTTGAAAAGTGTGATACTCTTATTATCGGCGGTGGTATGGCTTATACTTTCTTAAAGGCTCAGGGCTATGAAATCGGTAACTCTCTTGTTGACGATACCAAGCTTGATTACTGCAAGGAAATGATGGCAAAGGCAGAAAGCTTAGGTAAGAAATTACTTCTTCCTGTTGACTCTGTAACTATCTCTGCATTCCCTAACCCAATCGATGCTCCTGTAGAAGTAGAAGTATATGATGTAGAAAACATGCCGGCTGACAGAGAGGGCTGTGATATCGGTCCTAAGACAGCAGCAATGTATGCTGACGCTGTAAAGAGCGCAAAGACCGTTGTTTGGAACGGACCTATGGGTGTATTTGAAAACCCAACACTTGCAAAGGGTACTATTGCTGTAGCTGAGGCTTTAGCTGAGACAGAAGCTACAACTATCATCGGTGGTGGTGACTCTGCAGCTGCTGTAAACCAGTTAGGATTTGGTGACAAGATGAGCCACATCTCTACAGGTGGCGGTGCTTCCTTAGAGTTCTTAGAAGGCAAAGAGCTTCCGGGTGTTGTTGCAGCTGACGATGTTGAATAACAGTTAAGCCATCAGAAATTTGACACTAGATTATTGGGGAAATTTATTCACACAATAATCTATGTGGCATAATTTCTGTTTGGCGCTCTGCGCCAAGCGAGATTTTTAGCTGCGTAAGCAGCGAGAAAGACTGCGAAGCAGTCAAATCGAGCCTGGCTTAACTATTACATAAAAACTATAAAGACGAGGAATTTGAAAATGAGAAAAAAAATTATCGCAGGTAACTGGAAAATGAACATGACTCCTAGTCAGGCAGTAGCTTTAATCGCAGAGTTAAAGCCACTTGTAGCTAACGAGGACGTAGATGTAGTTTTCTGTGTACCGGCTATTGACATTATTCCGGCAATGGAAGCTGCAAAGGGCAGCAATATTCAGATTGGTGCTGAGAACATGTATTTTGAGGAAAAGGGTGCTTACACAGGCGAAATTTCTCCTGCTATGTTAGTAGATGCAGGCGTTAAGTACGTTATTATCGGTCACTCTGAGCGCAGAGAGTACTTTGCAGAAACAGACGAAACTGTTAACAAGAAGGTTTTAAAGGCTTTCGAACATGGTATTACACCAATTATCTGCTGTGGAGAGACACTTACTCAGAGAGAACAGGGCGTTACCATTGACTTCGTTCGTCAGCAGATTAAGATTGCTTTCTTAAACGTTACAGCAGAGCAGGCAGCAAGCGCTGTTATCGCATACGAGCCAATCTGGGCTATCGGTACAGGTGTTACTGCTACCAGTGACCAGGCAGAAGAAGTGTGTGCAGCAATCAGAGCCTGCATTACAGAGATTTATGATGATGCTACAGCAGCAGCTATCCGTATCCAGTACGGCGGCTCTGTAAACGGCGGCAACGCAGCTGAGTTATTTGCAAAGGCAAATATCGACGGCGGTTTAGTAGGCGGCGCATCTTTGAAGGCTGAGTTCGGCCAGATTGTTTGCTATAATAAATAATAACATAATAAAGTACCACAAAGCCATTTGGTTCGGAAATTTTGCCGGCCAAGTGGCTTTTAATATTTCAGAAACATTTCTCAAAAAAATTTAAAACAAATCCCGGCTATAATGCAATTACAAAATCAAAAAAGGAGATGGCAAAAATGTCAAAATTGGTAGAAACAAACGAAAAGATTGCAGAAGCGGTAGCCATGGGTTACAAGAAGATTGAGGACGGAGTAGTAGAAGGTTACAAGAGGATTGAAAAAGGGGCTGTTGATGGTTTTAATAAGGTGGCTGATAAATGCGTAGAAAAGTTTTTTGCAAAAGATGGCGAAAGCGTTGAAGAAGCAAAGAAAAGGCTTTCAGGTGATAAGTAAGAAAGAGAGGTACTGCAATAATGAATAGAAACGATCAGGAATTTCTTGTGCAGAAAATTCGCACACAGTATACAGAAAAAGAACATACAGGATTGGACTCCCTGCGAGCATTGGATGCGAAAGTGAAACGTCCGGCTAATTTATTCGCATACATTTTGGGAGGAGTCGGTGCCTTAATTATGGGCAGTGGCATGAGTCTTGTAATGACAGATATCGGGACGACTTTGGGAATAAGTAATACAATGAATATCGGTATTATGATCGGTATTGTGGGACTCATTGTAGCGATCATTAATTACCCGGTTTATAAAAGGATTCTTAATTCACGTAAGAAAAAATATGCAGATGAAATTTTAAAGCTTAGTGATAGGATTAACAGCCAAACTTAAACAAAACTTTAACATTTGGCTGTTATACTTAAAAAATAATAATTGCGGAGGTATTATGATGTTTAAAATATTAGTATTAGAAGATGATAAGGAACTTAACAGAACGGTCTGCTCCCTTTTGAACCATAGCGGTTATGAAGCAACCGGATGTTTCAATGCAAATGAAGCTTTTGATGCGCTATATGACAATATGTTTGATCTTATTGTGTCTGACATTATGATGCCCGGTAATGACGGATTTGAATTTGCGAAAAATGTTCGTGAATTGAATGAAGATATTCCTATTCTTTTTATGACAGCCCGTGATGACATTGCTTCAAAAAAACGGGGCTTCCGTATTGGTGTAGATGATTATATGGTGAAGCCTATCGATTTTGATGAGCTATTTTTGAGAATCGGTGCGCTCCTTCGCAGAGCCAAAATAGCGGCATCACGAAAGCTTGAGGTGGGCAGTTTTGTGATGGATGCTGATGAGCATACTGCGTATTTGAATGCCGAAGAAATACCAATGACGAACCGTGAATTCAGTATTCTGTATAAGCTGCTTTCTTATCCGAAAAAGACCTTTACCCGTTCTCAGCTTATGGATGAATTTTGGGATGCAGATACCGAAACTGCTCCGCGAGCAGTGGATGTGTATATGACGAAGCTTCGTCAGAAACTATCAGATTGTAATGATTTTGAGATTGTGACAGTACATGGACTGGGATATAAGGCGGTGTTAAAATGAAAAAAGCAGATTTGTTGCATAAAATATTTCGCGGGATTTATAGCTATTTGCTCTTTTTCCTCCTTGTGGCTTTTCTTGTTACCTGCTCAACAATGTTGTTTGTATCCGTACTATCAGATACGTTGCATTTGGAACTTACAGGTGCTAACCTGAATATGGCAGCAAAACTGACCTTTGCTAATGTCATTTTTTTAAGTATTCTATTTACCGTGATTGATGCCATTCGCAGAAAGCTTACAACAGAGAGAATAACCAAGCGTATTGCGGCGGCAGCAAAAAAAGTTATTCAGGGCGACTTTAGTGTGCGTATCGCTCCTGTAAACAGTTTAAGTGCAGATGAAAAATTTAATGAAATTATTGAATGTTTTAATACTATGGCAGAGGAATTAGCAGGTGTAGAAACACTTCGCACTGACTTCATCGCGAACGTATCACATGAAATGAAAACACCTCTTGCGGTTATGCAGAATTATGGTACCCTCTTGCAGGAACCGGATTTAGATGAGGAAAGGCGAATAGAATATGCCAAGGGTGTTACAGATGGTTCACGTCGTCTTGCGGATATGATGACGAACATTTTGAAGCTTAATCGTCTTGAAAAGCAGCAGATTTATCCTAAAAAAGAGGAATATGATCTTGGTGAACAGCTTTGTGAATGTCTGCTTGGCTATGAAACGGTATGGGAAAAGAAAAATATAGAAATTGATACCGAAATTGCAGATGGTGTAAAGGTAAACACCGATGCGGAGCTTCTGAGCCTTGTTTGGAACAATCTATTTTCTAATGCATTTAAGTTTACCCCGGAGAGAGGGAGGGTATCGGTTATTTTAGAGACTACGGAGCATCATGCAATTGTTCAGGTAAAGGATACCGGCTGCGGCATGTCCTCCGAGGTGGGAGCTCATATCTTTGAGAAATTTTATCAAGGTGATACTTCGCATTCCGTTCAGGGAAATGGACTTGGCCTGGCACTTGTCAAAAGAGTGGTCGACATTATGCAGGGCGAAATCGGCGTGGAAAGTGTTGTGGGAAAAGGAAGCACCTTTACGATAAAAATCAGGAGGGGCATATGAACTGGAAAAGAGTAGGGGAAAAACTGTTGTTTCCGCCGATATGGGTGATGATGGTATTAATTATCCTCAGCACTGCGGCACTAATATCTGTTTTTGCAAAAGGCCTGGAGAAGGTTTGGTTTTCCTATGTAGTATATGTGATTGCTTTTTATACACTATTGGTTGTCTGCGTGTTTTTGGGGATGATTTTACCTAAAAGATATAAGGAAATAAAAAATAGAATATACAATAATCCACTGGGGTACCGATATATGACGGATGCCGCATTCCGCACACACATTTCCTTGCATTCCTCATTTGGTATTAATCTTTTGTATGTAGGTGTAAATGCACTTTCTTTTGTGCTGTACCGTTCTATGTGGTTTGTGGTTTTAGCTGGATATTATATGATCCTGGTAGTTATGCGTTTTTTGCTGGTTCGCTATGTCAGAAAGAATGGTATAGGCAAAAACCGTCTCGGGGAGCTGAAAAGCGTAAGGCTTTGTTCTTACATACTTTTAACAGTAAACTTTGCGTTGTCAAGTGCGGTGCTGATGATTCTGTATCAGAACAGAGGCTTTGAATATCATGGAATCTTAATTTATATTATGGCAGCATATACTTTTTACATCACGACACACACCATAGTAGATCTTGTAAAATATCGAAAATATAACAGTCCGGTTATGACTACGACAAAGGTAATTGCCTTATCGGCAGCCCTTGTATCCATGCTTTCTCTGGAAACGGCAATGTTTTCACAGTTCGGGCAGGATATGGCCCCGGAGCATAAATGGCTGATGATTGCCTTGACAGGTGCCGGTGTAAGTATTGTTGTGGTCACGATGTCGGTTTATATCATCGTAAGGTCTGAAAAAGAAATAAAGTTAAACAGGGAGTGAAATCATGGAAAATAGAAATGAAGGATTTAGCTATATTTATTCAGCAAAAGAACAGGAAGAAGTGAAAAAAATACGGCAGAAATATGTACCAAAGGAAGAAGACAAAATGGTAAAGCTTCGTCGTCTTGATGCGGGTGTTACGTGGAAAGCACAGACGGTTTCTCTTACAGTGGGAATCATTGGTGCATTAATATTGGGCTTGGGAATGAGTCTTGCAATGACTGAATTGGCGGAATTATTGGGTATTTATCAGGAGCTGGGAATGCTTTTCGGCATTATCACAGGCTTGATAGGCATTGTACTTGTTTGCTGTGCCTATCCCATTTACAACCGTATTGTACGAAAAGAACGTCAAAAGATTGCGCCTGAAATTATTCGTTTGACAGACGAACTGCTAAAATAGCGGGCAGGAATTTGTGGTTAAGATTTTCTCAAAATATCTTCATAAAAACTTAAAGTGACAAGTTTGTTTAGATGAGTTATACTAAGAATGCAAGGGGATTTTGCGTGCCAAGATTTCTTTAGCAGAAAGAGGGTATATTATGAAGAAAAGATTATTAGCATTAGGACTTAGTATTGCCATGACAGTATCTTTAGCAGCTTGTGGCAGTACAGAAAGCGGTTCTACAGAAGTGGATGAAAGACCGGAATTTGTGTATGTGCCGGAATATTTTAACTGGGACGTAGAACAGCCGGAGAATGGCTACATCAATACCTATGGCGTGATGAACGGCTACATGCTGGGTATGATGCGTACATATGATAATGAAACAGGCGCTTCCGTGCAGGAGTTTTTAAAATATAGTCTGGCAGATAATACACTTTTAAAGATTCCATATGTTTCAGAGAATGATAATGAGTATGTGAACAATGTTACATTACAGCCGGACGGTAGTTTGGTGGCTTGTGCAGAGGAGTATATCTGGGATGAAAAAACAGAGACAGGCGCATCTCATTACAGAATAGTTAATCTGGATGAAAATGGTGCAGTAACCGGTGCTATAGATTTGGATGAGCTTTGTAAGGAGTTGGAAGACAAATATGACTATCTGTATATCCAAAATATTGCGGTAGACGCAGAGGGTGTCATTTATCTGACCTTTGAGCAGGAGGTTGTTGCAGTAAATGCAGATGGCTCCAAGGCCTTTAATATAGAGACCGGTAACTGGATTCAGGGCATGGGCAACATGCCGGATGGTGATGTTTATGTTACCTATTACTCCAATGAAGGAACTAATGTTTTGTCTGTCATTGACAAAGAAACAAAAGGTTTTGGTACTACTTATGAGTTGGGGAACAGTAATCCAAATGGGTTCTATAGTATCGTAGAGGGTGATGTGATGTACTACAGCGATGGAAGTGCGGTACGTAAGCTGAATTTGGAGGCAGGCACCAATGAGGTGTTATTTAACTGGCTGAGTGCAGATATTAACGGTCAGTATGTTCAGGGTGTTCATTATGTGGATGAGAATACCATTATGGCATACTATCGTGACTGGAGCACGGACGAGGAGAGCTTTGTTAAGGTAGTAAAAACAGACTCCAGTCTGGTGCCGGAAAAGGAAATTCTGACTATGGCAGCGCTTATGTCAGACAGCAATATTCAGCAGGATGTAGTTGCATTTAACAAGGCAAGTGAAACTCATCGCATAGAATTAAAGATTTATTTGGATTTTAGCAGCATGACAGCGTCTGATTATGAAAATTACGAGCAGTTTATCAGTGATGCCCAGACGCGTATGCTTAACGATATTACAGGCAAAAATCCACCGGATATTATTGTAGCTACCGAGGGTTATATTAATAAGGATGTCCTTGTGAAAAATGGGGTTTTAGAGGAGCTGACACCTTATCTGGAGCGGGCAGGTTACCAGACAGAGGATTTTGTGCAGGGGGTTGTAAACAGTTATGCTATTGATGGTAAGCTTTATATGTTGCCAAATCGTTTTACGGCGGCTACACTTATGGCAGACAGTGCTATCGTGGGTGATGAAGCCGGCTGGACTCTGGAAGAGGCTCTTGAGATATTAAAAAATCTGCCGGAGGGTGTTTCCTATGCAACATATACCACACCGCAGTCCTTCGTACAGCAGTGTCTGATGTATGGTTATTCTATGTTTGTAGATGAACAGAAGGGGACCTGTAACTTTGATTCTGATGAGTTCAAGGCAGTGCTTGAAATGGCAAAGACTTTCCCGGAGGAGTATACTTATGATGAGGATGCAATGAGTCCACCGCTTAGAGTACAGAATGGTGAGATTTTAACCTGGGATATGAGTATTTACAATCTGCAGGAAATTCAGATGGGATTAGCAGTTTTTGGAGATAAGAAACCAACCTTTATCGGATATCCCGGTGTGGCAGGTAATGGTGCTTTGATTCAGGGCACTGGTGGTAATTACGCTATTTGTACCAAGTCTGAATACAAGGATGTGGCAGCAGACTTTATTATTGATATTATTACTGAGCCTTATGATCCGGAGGACTATAGCAGCTGGGGCTTACCGGTTTTACAAAAAGATTTAGAAAGTTATATTGAAAGTGAGCTGGAAATAGAGTATATTAAAGATGAAAAGGGCGAGCTGATTCTGGATGAAGAGGGTAATCCAATTCCGGAAAAGGGCTATGGCGGAGTTGGTTATGGTGACTGGGAGTACACTTACAGACCATGCACTAGAGAAGAAGCTGATATTATGTTGGAGATTATAAATGGAGCATGTGCTACGAATGGCAGCTTTAATACTGCGATTTACAGTTTGATTATGGAGGATGTGGAAGCCTATCTGAGTGACCAGAGAAGCGTTGATGATGTGGCAGCACTTATCCAGAACCGCGTCAGCTTATATTTAATGGAAAATAGTTAAGAGCAAAACTTTTTCGAGTGAAAATGAGTCTAATATTCAAAATGATATTAGACTATTTTCGCTATATAAAATCAAAAGGAAAGGAAGGTGGGCAAAATGAAGAGGCTGAAGATAGACCGGAAATACAAGCATTGGGCCGGTAAGAGGGGCAGGCATGAAAAGCACAATAAGCGTGTTTCCGCTTTGTTTCTAGCTCCCAGCTTTTTGGGGGTAATGGCCTTTTTTATCTTGCCGTTTATAGTAGTTATCGCCTATTCGTTAGCGGATAATCCCATCAATATGGCGTTTACGGGGCTTGATAATTTTGTTAGGGTAATAGGGAACGGTGCCTTTAAGAAAGCAGTAGCGAATACCCTAACATTTTCAGTAATTGCAGTACCCTTAGCAGTAGTACTGTCGTTGGTACTGGCTATAGTATTGGAGTGGAAAATACCCTTCCGAAGCCAGTTCAGGACCTTTTTCTTAAGTCCGATGATGGTTCCGGTGGCCAGTATTGTGTTAATATGGCAGGTGCTTTTTCACTATAACGGTGCGGTAAATGAGTGGCTTGGTGCATTTGGCATTGACAAAATCGACTGGTTGAAATCAGACAAGGCATATATAGTGGTTGTAGTACTTTTCTTATGGAAGAATCTGGGCTACAACATGATATTGTTTATGGCAGCACTATCCAATATTCCGGAGGATTTAGTTGAGGTGGCCAGACTGGAAAATGCCAACAAGTGGCAAATATTCTGGTATATTAAGCTTAGATTTATGTCTTCTACCATATTGTTTGTCACGATTATGTCATTGATTAACTCTTTTAAGGTGTTTAGAGAGATATATCTTTTGACCGGTGACTATCCGGTAGATACTATTTATATGCTGCAGCATTATATGAATAATATGTTTGGCAGACTGGATTATCAGAATCTGTCCGCAGCAGCAGTACTGATGAGTATCTTTATGATTATTATCATTGGTATCATGTTTACCATTGAAAATTATTATGGAAGGGATGTGGAAGGCTGATGAAAAAACAGAAAATACATACCATTTCCAAGGCCAAAAAGCGGGACAGACGGACTCGTTTTGTGCGGTTATCCCTTGCATTTATCATAGCAGCTGTATTTGCGGTATTGTTTTTGACACCCATTGTACTTACCATAACCAATTCTTTTATGGCTGAGTCGGAGATAAATGCCAACTACGGTCAGATATTTGCCAAAAATGAGAGCGGTGGGAAGGTTTTTATTTCTGAGAAAATTAATTTAAAGTTTATACCGGATATGGTATCCTTTACCCAGTATGCTACGGTGTTGTTAAAGAGTCCGGAATATTTATTGAAATTTTGGAATTCCATGATTTTGGTAGTTCCTATTGTAGGATTTCAGCTTTTAGTGGCGGCACTTGCAGCATATGGTTTTAGCAGGTACAGGGGGAAACTTAGAGAAATTATTTTCTTTGCATATATTATTTTAATGCTGATGCCTTATCAGGTAACTCTGGTGCCAAACTATCTGGTCAGTGACTGGTTAAATCTCTTGGATACCAGATGGGCTATCTGGTTGCCCGGTATCTTTTCTCCTTTTGCGGTATTTTTACTGACCAAATATATGCGTCGAATACCTTTTGGTGTCATTGAAGCGGCAGAAATTGATGGTGCCGGTGAGCTGCAGATATTTACTTCTATCAGCATGCCGTTGTGTAAGAGCGCACTTTGCTCTGCGGCCATACTGGTATTTATAGATTATTGGAATATGGTAGAACAGCCATTGATTTTATTGGGTGATACTGAGATGCATCCGCTTAGTGTATTCTTAAGCAAGATTAATACCGGAGAGCTGGGGCTGGCTTTTGCGGTTGCCACGATTTATATGGTGCCGAGCTTACTGGTATTTTTGTATGGCGAGGATTATCTGGTAGAAGGTATTACCTATCAGGGCGGTATCAAGGGTTAATCACACATAGAAAGACGAGGGATTATATATGAACGAACAAACAAGAAAGAAAAGGGACTGGATAAAAAATGCAGCAATTGTCTTTTTGGCAGCAATGCTGGTATTAACCTTCTTTTCTAATACAATTATGAATCATTCTTTGCCGGAGGTATCTGCACAGTACGTTACCAGCGGCAACATTCAGGCGAAGGTAAGAGGCAGCGGCACCATTACGGCAGGTGACCCATATACGGTAAAGGCAGAATCTACCAGAGATATTGCCAGTGTTTTGGTCAGAAACGGTGACCATGTGGAGAAAGGCGATGTATTAATTTATCTTGAGGAAGGTGACAGTACGGAGTTAAAGGCGGCTCAGAAGACTTTAGAGCAACTGTTGGAAAGTTATCGTAACAGTGCATTGGCAGCAGATATTGACCCGGTAACTACCAACAGGATTTTAAGTGGACAGTTTACCGATTTTAATACATATAAGGTTCAGATTGACACTTTAAAGAACGAAATAAAAGCGTTAGAAGACCATATTGCTTTGTATGTGGCAGAAATTGAAAATGTAGAAGAGCATAAAAAGAATGCAGAGAAGGAAGGCAGCTCCGATTCTATCGTAAAGCGTCAGGAGTATGAGGCAAGTGTAGCTAATAGACAGCAGGCAGAGACAGGCTTGAAGGCTGCAAGCGATTCAGCCGGTGTGGCTGTTTATGACGCAGAGGGTAATTTGGATACTGCCAAGTCAGTGGCGGCAGCATCTGAGAAGCTGACTGTAGCGAATAAAGAAGTAACGGATGCATTGGCAGCAGTTAACAGTATTACAAATAGTGATAAATATCAGCAGGCTGAGGTAATGCGTAAGGGTTACGAAACAGCCCTTGAGTCTGCAAAAGCAAATCTGGAGAATGCTACAGCTGTCGGAGATGAGACAGCAAAGGCAGCAGCACAGCAGGCCTGGACAGATGCCAAGACAGCCTTAGAAAATCATATGAATGACACCGTTTATGGCGAGCTTAGTACAGCGCAGGATACCTTGGCAAAAGAGCAGGCAGAGCAGTCCAAATATCAGGCAGTTGTGGATGCTTCTGTTACACTGGGAAATGCCAAGGCAGCAGAGAAGACCGCTTTAAATGCTTATGAGATAGCAGGTCCGGATCGCACAGATGCAATCGCACAGTATAATGAGGTTATTCGTATCAATCAGGAATATGTAAATGAGCAGAACGGAATATTGTCTGAAAAGAAGAGTACTTTAAATGCGTTATTAACCCAGATGTCACAGGAAAGTGCCCTTTCTGCACAGTTAACACAGATTAATGAGCAAAGAGCACTGATTGCCAAGCTAAACGGAGGTTCTGAGGAAGCAAGTATTATAGCACCTGTTTCCGGTACGGTTCAGGATTTATATTTAACTGCAGGGGAAAGCACCACAGCAGGCAATGCGGTTGCTACTATTTTGCCGGATGGTAAGGGATTTACCATGGAGGTGACTGTGACCAAGGAACAGGCACAGAGATTAAGTGTGGGTGATATCGCGGACATCCAGAATTCCTGGTACTATTCTAATGTGACAGCAGTATTGAAGCAGATTAAGGCAGACAGAAATAATCCACAGACAAACAAGATTTTGGTATTTACTGTAGAGGGGGACGTAAGTGACGGGCAGAACTTAAATATTTCTATTGGTCAAAAGAGTGCAAATTATGACAACATTGTTCCGAACAGTGCTATTCGCGAGGACAACAATGGTAAATTTATTTTAATTGTATCTCAAAAGAGTTCTCCTTTGGGTAATCGTTATTATGCAGAGCGTGTGGATGTAGAGGTACTTGGTAGTGATGATACCCAGTCTGCTGTAAAGGGTGCATTGTATGGTTATGAATTTGTAATTACAACTTCCACAAAGCCGGTTGAGGCAGGACAGCTTATCCGTTTGCCGGATTAAGGAGAGGCATATGAAGCGTATTTCGTTTAGATTGTCCAAAAGACAATGGATGTTACTTTTTACCTGCCTTGTAAGTGCATTATTGGCATTGGGGCTGCATGCTTTTTCCGGGGTGTTAAAGGACAAGCTTCCGCATGAGCAGGTGGCAGCGCAGTGGGATGATGAAGGCGATACCGCTCAAATCAGTATATATTTTTCTGACTCTGAAAAATATGGTTTAAGAAATAGTCTGGAGCAAACAACGTATCGACTAGAGTCATGGTATCACCAGATTTTATCTGAGTTAGAAACAGCGTCTATTACTACGGAGACGGAAAATCCCACAGCCAGACTGGTGGTTTATGGTTATAGTGCAGCCGGCACTATCAGTGCAAAGACAGAGCATGGAAATGCCACAGTCAAGGCATACGGTGTAGGTGGGGATTTCTTTCAGTTTCATCCGCTTAAGCTTTTGTACGGTGGATACTTTAGTGAAAGTGATTTGATGCAGGATCGTGTCATTCTTGATACAGACACAGCTTGGAAGCTTTTTGGCAGCAATGATGTTGTAGGTATGTTTATTATGATAGGCGGCACACCGCATATGGTAGTGGGTGTCTATGAAAGAGAGTCCGGATACTTAAATGATGCGGCAGGCAATGATGAAAGCTGTATTTTTGTATCCCACGCCACACTGTATGAGCATGGGCAGTATCACGGACTGGAAACAGTAGAGTATCTGATTCCTAATCCGGTAACGGGTTTTGCACTGGAGCTGGTACAAAAGCAGTGTGACGGCATGGATGTGGCTGTTATGGAGCATCAAAGACGCTTTGACTTTATGTCTTTGATAGAGATTATCAAGCAGACCGGTACCCGTTCCATGGGACTTAGCGGTATTACCTTCCCATATTGGGAAAATATTGCCAGAGGTTACGAGGATATTCTGGCAGGTATTTTACTGGTGGAGTTGGTGCTTTTGGCATATGCCATCATAGCCTTTGTGGGCTTTATCTGGTATATATGGCTGCATCGCAAGTGGCGGGCGCGTCAGGTCTTTGAAAGCATCAAGGATTTCAGTTATGCTCTTAGTGTCAAACGGCATAAAAATAAAGAAGAAGCAAAAAAAGGAGGGGCTAGCGTATGAAGAAAAAATTAATAGCACTTATTTTGACAGTAGTTATGGCTGTATCTATGGCAGCCTGCGGTGACAAAAAGGTGGATAATTCGGCAAAGAATGCAGCCAGCAAGGAAGGCGTATTCGACAGTAATGATTTGGCGGATTTTTCAGAGGTTTTTGATGCCAACGACTACAATATCAGCCAGGCCAAGGCTGTGGGAGACAAGGTTTACCTGATAGCAGATGTTTATATGGATAATGGGTATCAGATCTGCTATGCGGCAGTGGATTTTGACGGGAATGTAGTGGGCAGTCATGTGATTTACGAGCAAATCTGGGATTCCGGCGATGGGGTTGTGGAGGAAGCAGTGCCATTAGCTGTTGAAAAGGTTGCCATAGCAGCGGCAGCAGGAGCTACGATAGAGGTAGTCGAGGAAGAGGTGGCAGAAGTGGCAGAAGTGGCTACTACGGAAGTGGCGGCAGAAAATGGCATCTTTCAGGAGGCTGTCATAGAGGATACAGTAGTAGAAGAAGATGTGTGGCACAATATTTATGGTTATCAGATATTGAATGACGGCAAACTGGCATATATTGATGGTTTTGAAAAGTACAATCAGGAAACAGAGATGTACGAGTCTATACTATATGTGGTACTGTGCGATGAAAACGGTAACGAGCTTGCCAAAACCAATATCAGTGAGCTGACGAAGGAAGACACATATATTTATGTAAATACAATGATTGAATCCGAAGCTGATACACTTTACCTTCTTTGCAATGAAATTATATTTGAAATTGACAAAAACGGTGACGTGGTAGGACAGTACGAGGCTACGGATGTAACAAGAGACCTGTATAATGTTGCTTTTTATAAGAATGGTCAGCCTGTGTTTGCTACCTGGAACGAGGATTACACCAAGCAGTCCTATGCCATAATAGACCTTCGCAAGGGTGAAATTATAGAAGAGGTAGCAGTCATGGATACCTTGACTAATTATACTATTTATGATGGGGCTAACAGCGGCTATGAAATGATTTTGGTAAACAGCACAGGTGTTTATGGCTACAATCTGGGAGACACAGAGCCTAAGCTTATTATGGATTATATTAACAGTAATTTGCCTACCGGCAGAGTGCGTAATATCTGCTTCCAGGACAGCGAGCATTTTATTGCTATTTATAATGATCTTATAGAGTATGAAAATCATATTTCAGTCTTTGCCAGGGTGGCACCTGAAAATGTACCGGACAGAGAAGCATTGACCATGGCCATGTATGGCAGTGATACCGAGGTTAAGAAGGCTGTTATAGAGTTTAACAGAAATAGTGATAAGTACAAAATTATGGTAGTAGATTATTCACAGTATGCTACCAATGAAGATTGGGAGGCTGGTATTACCAAGCTGAATAACGAAATTATTTCCGGCAATATTCCGGACATTATCCAGTGCTCTGCACAGCTGCCTTTAGAAAACTATGCTTCCAAGGGCGTTCTGGTTGATTTTTATGAATTAATGGATAATGACGAGACGATTAACCGTGCAGATTATGCAGAAAATGTATTTAAAGCATATGAAATAAACGGTAAGTTGTATGAGCTTCCAACGAAGTTCTATGCATCAACCATACTTGGTAAGACCAGTATCTTTGGTGATGATACCAGTCTGACATGGGATGAGCTTGCTGCTGTACAGGCCAAATATCCGGAAGCACAGGTGTTTGCAGAAATGACCAAGACCAATGCCTTGAATAATGCACTGACCTTTAGCTATTCCCAGCTGGTAGATGAAGCCACAGGGGAATGTCACTTTAATACAGACATGTTTAAGAAAATATTAGAATATGCAAACTCCTTCCCTGCAGAAATTAACTGGGATGAGCTTTACAGTGATGACGATTACTGGTTAACTTATCAGAGTCAGTATATTGAGGACAGAACCTTGTTATATCAGACTACTATTTATTCTATTTATGAGGCATGGTCCGGTGGTTTCAGAAACTTTACCGAAGAGGTTACGCCTGTAGGCTTCCCGAACGATAATGGACAGGGCAGTGTTCTCAGTGCGATTGAGTCTTATGCCATTTCTGCGAAAAGTGCCAATATTGAAGGCGCTTGGGATTTTGTAAAGAGCTTTATCAGCAGAGATGCCCAGATGCCGGAAAAAGATGAGGATGTTTTCTATATTTGGGGACTTCCGATTTTAAAGGAGGCTTTGGAGGCTCAGGCTATGACCATTACCGAGAAGCCTTACTGGATTGATGAAAATGGTGAAAAGGTAGAGTATAATAATTCTGTTTGGATTGGTGAACAGGAGATTCCAATGGAGCCTGCGACCAAGGAAGAAGCACAGAAGTGGCTTGATTTTATCTTAAGCATCGACAAAAAGGGCGGCTATGATTATCAGAAGGCTATGGAAATTATCTCTGAGGACGTAGAGGGCTACTTTAGTGGTCAAAAGACTGTAGATGATGTTGCTAACGTTATTCAGTCCAGAATGGATATCTTTATCAATGAAAGCAGATAAAGATTGCATATTTTGCCAAATGTATATATAATCTAAGGGAGGAGAGCTTTTATCTCCTCCCTGTTTTCGTGTTTGTCGCTGGGCAATGGCAGGAGATTATCTATAGAAAAGGATTTTTTTGAAAATGAAAGATTATTTAGAACTTTACTGGGCGTTCTTTCGCATTGGCGGGCTTACCTTTGGTGGTGGGTTGTCCATGCTTCCGATGCTCAAGTATGAATTGGTGGAAAAGAAAAACTGGGTCAGTGAGGAGCAGCTTTTAGATTGCTATGCGGTAGGCCAGTGTACACCCGGCATTATTGCCGTAAATACTGCTACATATGTGGGATATTTAAAGAAAGGCTTAGCAGGCGCTATCTGGGGAACAGCAGGTATGATTACCCCATCGATTCTTATGATTACTACATTGTGCCTGTTTTTAAAGAACTTTATGGATAATGTTTGGGTACAGCATGCTCTGATGGGGATTAGAGGAGTGGTTTGTGCGCTGATGCTCAATACGGTTATTTCCCTTGCAAAAAAGAGCTTGGTATCTCCGCTGTGTGTGGTAATTGGTGTTGTTGCTATGATACTTGCCATGTTTTCTGATATACCGACGGTATTGATTGTGGTGGTGGCTGCAATAGCAGGTATACTTTACGAAAAGCTAAAGGGAGGTGCAAAGCATGAATAGCCTGGTTTGGAAGCTCTTTTTTGAATTCTTTAAAATCGGTCTGTTTGCAGTAGGCGGCGGCCCGGCTACGATTCCCTATCTAAAGGATTTGGCTGAAAAGTATGACTGGTTTACCATGGAAGATTTGACGAATATGATTGCAGTCAGCGAATCCACACCGGGGCCACTGGGGTTAAATATGGCCACCTATGTAGGAGTGGATGCACTTGGCATTTTAGGCGGTGCCTGGGCAAGTATTGCACTGACCATTCCTTCTATTATTGTGATTGTACTGGTAGCCAAGTTTTTAAATAATTTCAGCCAGAATCGCTGGGTAAAGGCAGCCTTTTATACAATCAGGCCGGCAGTGGCAGGATTGATTGCAGCAGCTGTTTATGATGTGTTTGATGTTTCACTTGTGATAGAAAAGGATGGAGAGACAGCCTTTGCGTTAAAAACCTGTTTATTGTTTATAATAGTATTTGCATTAATGAGAATTAAAAAACTTAGTAAGCTGCATCCTGTAGTATGGCTAATTGGTGCAGCAGTAGTAGGTATTATTTTCCGATTCTAAGGGTGGAGTAAATTTATGAGTACAGCAAACATTTCAGGTACCTGCATTATTATTGGTGCAGGTGACCTGACAGTAGGTTCTATTCCTTATAATCCGGAGACAGATTATGTGATTGCAGCAGATGGTGGTCTGATGTACTTAAGTGTGCTGGAAATAGAGCCGGATTTTATTATCGGTGATTTTGATTCTGTAGACGGAGAGTTTGGGGAGGCAGTAAAAGCGCTTCAGGAAAGCTGCCCTGAGAAGGTTCTTGTTCTTCCTGTGGAAAAGGATGATACAGATATGCTGGCGGCCATCAAGCATGGACTTGCATTGGGGTATCGGAGCTTTCGACTTTATGGGGCAAATGGCGGCCGCTTGGAGCATACCATTGCCAATATTCAGCTTTTAAATTATTTAAAGGAGCATGATGCAGTGGGCTATATCATGGATGGTGGCGGCATGATTTTGCTGGCACAGAATGAGTCTGTCAGTTTCCGCGATACCATGGAAGGCTTTGTGAATGTGTTTTCCTTAAATGAAAAAGCCCACGGAGTTTCCATCCGTGGACTCAAGTATGAACTGGATCAAGTTACACTGACCAATGCCATGCCGTTAGGCATCAGTAATGAATTTATCGGTGTACAGTCAGAGATTTCCGTAGAGGACGGTACCTTGCTTATTATTGTGAACTGGGTTTAAATTTTGTCCAGTGTAATCACACCATAGAAGTTACCTTCCAGGGAGGCAATATAGTTTTTAATATTTTGCAATAGCTCCTCATCAGAAATAGGGCAATCATAAGGGGACAACACATCAAAGATGAGATTGGTATGTGTTGGGCCCTTTACAATACGAAAATCATGTAAAGAAATCTTATCGGACAGGGTGTTGAGATATGCTTGTAAAGCATTCTTGTATTTGATGGTTTCCTCATCCTTGTTGCAAATCGGGTCCATATGTATCACAGCCTTGCAGAGAAGTTTTTCACCTAATATGCGCTCCACATTATCAATGGAATCGTGCAGGGCCAGAATATCACCGTCTGCCGGCACCTCTGCGTGGAGGGAGATAAACTGTCTGCCGGGGCCATAATCATGGACCATTAAATCGTGGATGCCAAGGACACCATCTCCGGACAAAACAATTTCACGAATCTGTGTAACCAGGTCCTTTTCAGGAGCTTTGCCTAAAAGTGGTGAGATAGTTTCTTTGGCCGCTTGATAGCCTGCATATAGGATTAAAAGTCCCACAACTACACCGCAATAGCCTTCTAAATTTACATGGAAAAAGTGGCTTATGAGAGAACAAATCAGAACGACAGAGGTACTAAGCACATCGCTGAGACTGTCTGTACCGGCAGCCTTCAGTGTGGCAGATCCGATTTTGCGACTTACCATATTGTTAAACAGAAACATATAAAATTTTATCAAAATTGATAACACAAGTATGCCAAAAACCAGTATACTATAGGTAGTAGCTTCCGGCTTGATAATACGGTTTACAGAGGAAGTCAGAAGCTCATAGCCCATAAATATGATAAGAACGGATACCATGAGTCCGGAAAGGTATTCCATACGACCGTGGCCATAAGGATGATCCACATCAGGCTTACTGCCCGCCAGGCGGAAGCCAAACAGAGCAATCAAAGAAGAACCTGCATCAGACAGGTTGTTAAAGGCATCTGCAGTAATAGCGATAGAGTGGCTGAGTATTCCCGCTATAAATTTGATGACAAATAAGAAAATATTAAATACAATGCCTGCACTGCCGCAAAGGATGCCGTATCCGGCACGTACCTCAGGATGGTCGTATTCTTTGTAGTTTGGAATAAAAAATTTGGCTAATAATTGGATCATAAAACATTCCTTCAATGAATATATTTTAGAATTTATATATAATAATAATAGTTTTAGGTAAATAAGTCCATACTAACTTTTAAAGTAAAGTTTAAAATCATTATATAAGGAGTAATTAATATATGTTTAGCTGGTTTTCTAAGCTTTTTCACAAAGGAAAAGTACATAATCAGATGCCTGTGGCAGTCAGCTCCTCCAAGGAGAATATGAACAAAAGTGATAGCTGCGAGGGGAAGCGTTCCTGCTATACCAACAGAGAATTATCATGGCTGCAATTTAACGAAAGAGTATTGAATGAAGCCGGAAATTCCAAGGTGCCTTTGGCGGAAAGACTGACTTTTGCTTCTATATATCAGACCAATCTGGATGAATTTTTTATGGTACGTGTAGGTACGCTGATGGTACAAATGCATGCAGATGAGGAAGTACGTGAAAACAAAACATACATGACCAGTGGCGAGCAGGTGGCTGCCATTCTGGATAAGGTCAAAGTGTTAGAACGCAAAAAGGCTCATATTTACGAAGAGTTAATGGGTGAGCTTAAAACGCAGGGAATTCACATTATTAATTTTAATAAGCTTTCCAAGGAAGAGGGGGATTATTTGGAAACTTATTTTGACCATCATATTGCACCTTTTTTATCTCCTATGATTATCGGCAGACAGCAGCCTTTTCCGTTCTTGAATAACCGGGAGCTGTATGCAATCGTGCTGCTCAGTAACAAAAACAGTAAGGGCAAAATCGGTATTGTTGCCTGTACCAACAGTGTGTTCAAACGATTGATTGAGATACCTGGGCGTCCAGGGTATTTTATGCTTTGTGAGGAGCTGATATTACACTTTGTATCCAAGTTATTTGTAAATTATGGTATTCGTGAAAAATCTATTATGAGAATTACCAGAAATGCAGATATAGATGCCATAGACGTGTATGATGAAGACTTAGATTACCGGGATATGATGGAGCATCTGGTAAAGCGCAGAACCCGATTAAGTCCTGTCAGATTGGAATTATCCCGTCAGATTAATGACAAGGCCAAGGAAGAGGTGGCACAGTATCTCGGTATCCACACCAGTCATATAATTAAGGTGGATACACCCCTTGATTTGTCCTTTGTGTTTTGGCTACAGAGCTATCTTAGGGATAAGCAGGAGCTTTTTTATGAAAAGCGCAGTCCGCAGATGCCGGCCGGTCTTAATTACAAAGAAAATATTTTGGAACAAGTGGCCAAGAAGGATGTGCTTTTGAGTTATCCTTTTGAAAGTATGAAGCCGTTTCTAAAAATGCTTCATGAAGCAGCCGAGGATCCAACCGTTGTGTCTATTAAAATGACGCTGTACCGAGTGGCTGACAGAAGTAAGGTCATCGAAGCGCTGATGGAGGCTGCGGAAAACGGTAAGGAAGTAGTGGTTTTGGTAGAGCTGCGTGCCCGCTTTGATGAGTCCAATAATATCGAAATGTCCCGCAGGCTGGAGGAGGCCGGATGCCGTATTATATATGGTTTGGGACAATATAAAGTGCATTCCAAGCTGTGTCTGATTACCAGAAGCCTTCCGGATGGAATTTCCTATATTACCCAGATTGGTACCGGTAATTATAATGAAAAGACTTCGGGATTATATACAGACCTGTCCTTAATTACTTCTGATTTTGAAATCGGTGCAGAGGCGGCAAGGGTGTTCCAGTCCCTGCTTTTGGGAGAAACGGTGAAAGAGACAAAGCACCTGTTGGTGGCGCCAAAATGTTTACAGAACAAGGTGCTTCAGATGATTGATGAAGAAATTTTAAAGACTAAGGCGGGAGAAAACGGTTACATTGGCTTTAAATTAAATTCCCTCACAGATAAGAGCATTATTGAAAAGATTATTGAGGCTTCTCAGGCCGGTGTAAGGGTGGAACTGATTGTCAGAGGCATTTGTTGTTTGAAACCGGGAGTAAAAGGCTTTACAGACAATGTTACCGTAGTCAGCGTAGTAGGACGTTTTCTGGAGCATTCCCGTATTTACCGCTTTGGCCAGGGCGAGCAGGCAAGGGTATATATTTCGTCTGCAGACTTTATGACCCGCAATACCACCAGACGAGTGGAGGTAGCAGCACCGGTTTATAACCAGACTTTAAAGAACAGGCTTATTTATATCTTTGACACCATTATGCAGGATGATGAAAAGGGCAAGGCTCAGAACCGTGATGGTATGTATGAAGACAGACAACTGCACGAACAGAAACTGAATTCTCAGGAGCTGTTTTATGCGGAGGCATATGATGCCATAGATAAAGCCGGTCAGACGGAGCCTATAGTAGATTAACAAAATATACAAAATACAAAGGTATTTGGAAAGGATATAGAATGTTGAAAATTGGTATGTTAACAAGCGGTGGAGATTGTCAGGCATTAAATGCAGCCATGAGAGGTCTGGTAAAAACACTGTTTCATAAAGAAAACGAAGTAGAAATATACGGTTTTGAAAATGGCTACAGAGGGCTTATTTACGGGCAGTACAGATTGCTTACAGACAAGGATTTTTCCGGCATTTTGACCCTTGGAGGCACTATTCTTGGTACCTCCAGAACCCCTTTTAAGCAGATTAACCAGCCTGATGAACATGGCCTTGACAAGGTGGCTGCCATGAAAGAAAATTATGAAAAGCTACATTTGGATTGTCTGGTAGTACTGGGTGGTAACGGCACACACAAAACAGCTAATTTGCTTAGGGAAGAGGGCTTAAACGTGATTACCTTGCCAAAGACTATTGACAATGACCTTTGGGGCACAGAGATGACCTTCGGTTTTCAAAGTGCGGTGGATATTGCCACCAACGCCATTGACTGTATTCACACCACAGCAGCTTCTCATGGCAGGGTTTTTATTGTAGAAATTATGGGTCACAAGGTAGGGCAGTTAACACTTCACGCAGGCATTGCAGGAGGTGCTGACATTATTTTATTACCGGAAATTCCATATGATATTGATAAAATCGTGGATGCCTTAAGAAAACGTGAAAGAGCAGGCAAGCGCTTTACCATTCTGGCAGTGGCTGAGGGGGCTATCTCCAAGGAGGATGCCGCTTTGTCCAAAAAGGAATATAAAGAAAAGCTTAAAAGACGTCAGTATCCGTCTATTTCTTATGAAATTGCAGACCAGATTTTACAGAGAACCGGCAAAGAGGTTCGAATTACCGTTCCGGGTCATACACAGCGAGGCGGAGCACCATGCCCTTATGACAGAGTTTTGGCCACCAGACTGGGTGCAGCAGCAGCACAACTGATTTTGGATGAAAACTATGGTAATATGATTGGTGTGGTAGATGGCAAAATGAAGCCGATACCACTTTCAGAGGTGGCCGGAAAATTAAAAAAGGTAGACCCTGACAGTGATATTATTAAAGAAATTAAAGCTATTGGAATTAGTTTCGGAGATTAATTTCATAAGATTTTGTGATAAGCTTGCACAATATTATAAAAATGTGTATAATCAAATGAAAATGGGCTCATGTGTGCATGTGAGTCCTAAAGTGCAGACAGATAAGGAGACGGATTATAATGAGTAAGAAACCAACAGTATTAATGATTTTAGATGGATATGGTCTGAACAACAGGGAGGACGGCAACGCCGTAGCCGAGGCCCAAACTCCTGTTATGGATGCTTTAATGGCAGAGTATCCTTTTGTCAGAGGCAATGCATCCGGTATGGCAGTAGGCTTGCCGGAGGGACAGATGGGTAATTCCGAGGTAGGCCATTTAAACATGGGCGCAGGACGTATCGTATATCAGGAATTGACACGTATCACCAAGGAAATTCAGGATGGTACTTTCTTTGAGAACGAAGCTTTATTAAAGGCAGTAGAAAACTGCAAGAAAAATAACAGTGCCTTACATTTTATGGGACTGCTCTCTGATGGCGGCGTACACAGCCACAACACTCACTTATATGGTTTGTTGGAATTAGCCAAGAGAAATGGTCTTGAAAAGGTATATGTGCATGCCTTTTTAGACGGTCGTGACACACCGCCGGCTTCTGCAGCTGATTTCGTAAAGGAATTAATGGATAAAATGGAAGAAATCGGTGCAGGTCAGGTAGCGAGTGTATGTGGTCGTTACTATGCAATGGACCGTGACAATAACTGGGACAGAGTAAAAAGAGCATATGATGCGCTGACTAAGGGCGAAGGTCTTACTGCAGCATGCGGTGTTTGTGGAGTAAAGAATTCCTATGCAAAGGGCGAAAATGACGAATTTGTACAGCCGACTGTAGTAACAGAAGGAGGCCAGGCTATCGGGAAGATTGCAGATGGTGATTCTGTAGTATTCTTTAACTTCCGTCCTGACCGTGCAAGAGAGATTACCAGAGCATTCTGTGACAATGATTTTGCAGGTTTTGACAGAGGTGACAGACCGGATATCTGTTTTGTGGCATTCTCTGATTATGACCCGACCATTCCAAATAAGGAAGTGGCATTCCACAAAATTGCAGTTACCAATACATTCGGTGAATGGCTGGCAGCAAACGGCATGACTCAGGCTCGTATTGCAGAAACAGAAAAGTACGCACACGTTACCTTCTTCTTCAATGGTGGTGTGGAAACTCCAAACGAAGGGGAAGACCGCATCCTTGTAAATTCTCCAAAGGTTGCGACTTATGATTTAAAGCCTGAAATGAGTGCTTATGAGGTTTGCGACAAGTTAGTAGAAGCCATTAAGTCTGATAAATATGACGTGATTATTATTAACTTTGCAAATCCGGATATGGTAGGTCATACCGGTGTGGAAGCAGCTGCAGTTGCCGCAGTAGAAGCAGTTGATGCATGTGTGGGCAAAGCAGTAGAAGCTTTGAAGGAAGTAGACGGTACCATGTTTATTTGTGCTGACCATGGTAATGCAGAGCAGTTGGTTGATTACGAAACAGGTGCACCTTTCACAGCACACACCACCAACCAGGTGCCATTTATTCTGGTAAATTATGACGAGGCATATACCTTAAGAGAGAATGGATGTCTGGCAGACATTGTTCCTACTCTGATTGAGGTAATGGGCAAAGAGCAGCCTGTTGAAATGACAGGAAAGTCTTTGCTTATCAGAAAATAATTGGACGATGTCAGAAAAGTCGTTCCTTAGAATATGAAAATAAACGGAGGTATCATCATGGGTTTTTTTGATGATTTAAAAGTGTTGGGCTCTGACCTTTTGGCAAAGAGCAGCGTGGTTGCAAAGGAAGCGGCGCAAAAGGCTTCTGATGCAGCTGATATGGCCAAAATAAAGGTGGATATTGCTGCAAGGGAAAGGGAAATCAAGGATCTTTATGCAAAAATTGGTAAGGCGTATTATGAAGAGTATAAGGATGACGCTGTAGAATATGCAGAGGATATTGCAGAAATTAATGCGAAATTTGCACTTATTGGTGAATTAAAGTCCAAGTATGAAATGTACAAGGATGCCATGAAGTCAGAAAAGGAAGAGGCAGACGTTACAGGGGATGCCGCACCGACAGATGCAGAGGATGTCATTGATATTGTTCCGGCTGAAGAGGCTTAAATAAATTAAATGGGGGTAGCAGGATATGTGTGGAATCTGCGGTTTTACCGGCAATATAGATAATAAAGCCGGGGTACTTACAAGCATGATGGATAAGATTATTCATAGAGGGCCGGACAGTGGTGGACAGCATATCGATGATGGAATTGCTTTGGGTTTTCGAAGGCTTAGTATTATAGACTTAGACCATGGTTCCCAACCTATGTACAATGAGGACAATTCTATCGTGATTACCTTTAATGGTGAAATTTACAATCATCGTGGGCTGCGTGAGGAATTAATTGCCAAGGGACATATCTTCCGTAATCACGCAGATACAGAGGTATTGCTTCATGCCTACGAGGAGTATGGGGAAGGCATGTTAAATAAGCTTCGCGGTATGTTTGCTTTTGTAATTTGGGACAGTCGTACAGGGACCTTATTTGGTGCCAGAGATTTCTTTGGTATTAAGCCTTTTTATTACGGCTTTGTGGATGGAGAGTTGGTCTACGGATCTGAAATTAAGAGTATCTTAGAGCATCCGGGCTACCAAAAGGAATTAAACGAGGAAGCACTTGAAAATTATTTGACTTTTCAATATTCTGTACTTCCGGAGACCTTTTTTAAAGGCATTTTCAAACTGATGCCTGCCCACTGCTTTACCTTTAAGGATGGTGTCATGGAGGTAAAGCGTTATTGGGAGCCTAAGTTTGAGGCGGACGATTCCAAGACCTTGGAGGAGTGGGTAGAGGCCATAGACGCTGCTATGCAGAATTCTATCGAAAGTCACAAAATCAGTGATGTGGAGGTGGGTTCCTTTTTATCCAGTGGAGTGGATTCTTCTTATGTGGCAGCATGTTTTCATGGGGACAAGACCTTTACCGTGGGTTTTGACTATGAAAAGTACAATGAAATTGATTATGCCAAATCTTTATCACAAAAAATTGACATTAAAAATTACAGCAAGCTGATTTCCACAGAGGAGTATTGGGATGCCATTGGCCGTATCCAGTACCATATGGATGAGCCTTTAGCAGATCCTTCTGCCATTGCTTTGTATTTTGTCAGTCAGACTGCGGCAAAGCATGTAAAGGTATCCATGTCAGGGGAAGGTGCTGACGAGTTTTTCGGCGGCTATAATATATATCGTGAGCCTTTTTCACTTGCACCTATGAAACGTATTCCCAAGGGGGTACGCAAGGCAATGGCAAGGCTTGTATCTGCTATTCCTTTAAGCTTTAAAGGCAAAAATTATATTATCAGAGCCAGCAAGGATGTGGAAGAGCGTTTTATTGGCAATGCTTTTATGTTTGACGTGAAGGGAAGAGAGAAAATTCTCAAAAACCCTACCGGTCGCTATGATTTTAAGGCACTGACCAGACCTTTCTATGACAAGGTGGCGGATAAGGATGATGTGACCAAGATGCAGTATATTGATATGCATTTCTGGCTGATAGGAGATATTTTGTTAAAGGCAGACAAAATGAGTATGGCTCATTCCTTGGAGGTGCGTGTACCATTCCTGGACAAGGAGGTTTTTGAGGTGGCACGAAAGCTGCCTACCAGATTTAAGGTCAATAAGCACAATACCAAGTTTGCCATGAGGCAGGCTGCGCACAAGTATTTACCGGATATGGTGGCAGAAAAGAAAAAGTTGGGCTTTCCGGTGCCTACCCGCATCTGGCTAAGAGAGGAGAAGTACTATCAGATAGTAAAGGAAGCCTTTCTTAGTGAAGCAGGTCAGAAGTATTTTAAGACAGAAGAGTTGCTTAGGCTGTTAGACAGGCACAAAGCGGGCAAGGAAGATAACAGCCGAAAGATATGGACCGTTTATATATTTTTAGTGTGGTACAAGGAGTATTTTGAGAAATAAAAAGAAAGCCATTAGTTACCAAAAAGAGAAAACATAATTTTATGAATTTTACGCAAACTACCTTCATATAAAACATGGAGGTAGTTTTTTATGGCAAATTTTTTAAAAATCGTTCGTACTTTTGGAAGGCAAGTGCTGGACAGCAGAGGAAATCCTACCGTAGAAGCCATTGTAGTGGTCAAAAATGAAATGACCGGAGAAATTACAGAAGGGTGCGCTATGGTGCCAAGCGGGGCCAGTACAGGCGCCTATGAAGCCGTAGAGCTCAGAGACGGCGGAGAACGTTACATGGGCAAAGGGGTCACAAAAGCCGTAGATAATATAAAAAACACGATAGAGCCTGCCATTCTGGGCATGGATGTCACAGAACAGCAGAAAATAGATGCCAAATTAAGAGAACTGGATGGCACAGAAGATAAAAGTCGTCTGGGAGCCAATGCTATGTTGGCAGTGTCCATGGCAGCAGCTAAAGCAGCAGCATGTGCGCTGCATATGCCGTTGTATCAATATCTGGGCGGCGCACAGGCAAAGGTTCTTCCGGTTCCTATGATGAACATTTTAAACGGTGGTGCTCATTCCGGTAACAGTTTGGATGTACAGGAATTTATGATTTTACCTGTGGGTGCATGTTGTATTCAGGAAGGCATCCGCCAGTGTGTGGAAATTTATCACTGCCTGAAGGCGCTTTTAAAGGAGAGAGGCCTTGCTACCGGTGTAGGAGACGAAGGTGGCTTTGCACCGGATTTGGAAAGTGAAATTGAGGCTATTGATCTGATTATGGAAGCAATCGAAAAAGCCGGCTATATGCCGGGAAAGGATATTATGATTTCCCTGGATGTGGCAGCCAGTGAATGGAAGGCGGAGGAACAGGGAAAATACCTTCTGCCAAAACAGCAGCGTTCTTACAGTGCTCAAGAATTAATTGAGGAATGGATAGAGTTGGCAGAAAAATACCCGGTATTTTCCATTGAAGATCCGTTAGACGAAAATGACTGGAGCAATTGGCAGGAGCTGACCAGACGTGCCGGAGATAAGATAACACTGGTGGGTGATGATTTGTTTGTAACCAATAAAAAGCGCTTGCAGCGGGGTATTGAGAAAAAAACGGCCAATGCTATTTTGATTAAACCAAATCAGATTGGTACTGTTTCTGAAACCATGGAAGCCGTGCAGCTGGCTCAGAAAAATGGTTACAAGACCATTATGTCACACAGAAGCGGTGAAACCGAGGATACCTTTATTGCAGATTTGGCAGTAGCCCTGAATACTGGCTATATCAAAACCGGTGCGCCATGCCGTGGAGAACGTACTGCAAAATATAATCGGTTGATTGCTATTGAAGAATTGATGAGTAAATAAATACGTTATTTTGATATTGAAGTTGCAAAAAATCAATAAAAGCACAAAAACCAGTTGAAAAAATAAAAAAAGTATGTTATAGTGGTTTGTAATGAGCCATTGTGTGTATGTGGCAGGGATAATAGTAATTGAGATACCTTGAAAGGATGAGAGTATGCTTAGAATCATTTTAACCATTATTTTTATACTTGTATGTGTTGGTTTAACTGCGTTAGTATTATTACAGGAAGGCAAGTCAGCAGGCTTAGGCGCTATCAGCGGTGCTGCAGAGAGTTATTGGGGCAAGAATAAGGGCCGTTCCATGGAGGGCAACTTATTAAAAATTACCAAAATTCTTGCAGTTGTATTTATAGCGTTGGCTGTAGTGTTAAATATTAGTTTAATCTAGTATGTAGCCCCTTCTTGTTTCAAGAAGGGGTTTTATTTACCGGGAAGTTACTCGTTTTCTAGTAAAAAGACTCCGCAAGGGAGGAGACAAATGAGAGAAAAAATTTATGCATTAGGTACGTTTATCAGTCATCCGAAAGGTTTTGGTTTTGTTGCAGTAGAAGGCCATGACGAGGATTTTTTTATTCCGCCGGAGTATACAGGCGGTGCATTCCACCAGGATACTGTTGAGATAGAGCTTATGGGCAGACCCGGCGGCAAGCGCCAGGAGGCCAAGGTTTTAAAGGTAATGAGCCATGCCATTACCCAGGTAGTAGGGACTTTTCAGAAGAGCAAGGCTTTTGGGTTTGTCATTCCGGACAACCAAAAGATTGCACAGGATATTTTTGTCAGTAAGGAACGCTCTAAGGGAGCAGTAGATGGCCATAAGGTTGTGGTTGAGATTACAGACTATGGCAAGCCGGGGCGTAAGCCGGAGGGCAAGGTAGTAGAGATACTGGGTCATATCAATGACCCGGGTGTGGATATTATGTCTATTGTAAAGGCCTTTGATTTACCCGTGCTTTTTCCGGATAAGGTGCTTAGTCAGGCAGAACGGGTGGCACAGG
Source organism: Lachnospiraceae bacterium (assembly GCA_045651105.1). Taxonomy (GTDB): domain Bacteria; phylum Bacillota; class Clostridia; order Lachnospirales; family Lachnospiraceae; genus RGIG6307. The sequence goes on along the minus strand of JAZRRW010000050.1, from coordinate 28,843 downwards.
ATGTATCCCAGGCTGATATGGCAGGCCGCGTAGACTTGCGTGATGTACAGATGGTAACCATAGACGGTGAGGATGCCAAGGATTTGGATGATGCAGTCAGCCTTAGGGTGGAGAATGGAATGTATCATTTGGGCGTACACATTGCGGACGTGACCAATTACGTGCAGGAAAATTCTGCACTGGACAGAGAGGCCTTAAAGCGAGGCACCAGCGTTTATCTGGTAGACAGGGTTATTCCCATGCTGCCTCATGCCTTATCTAATGGTATATGCTCTCTTAATGAGGATGTGGACAGACTGGCACTGAGCTGCCTGATGACGATAGATGCCAAGGGGGATGTCATCGACCACAAGCTGTGTGAAAGTGTGATTCATTCCAACAGAAGAATGACCTACACCAGTGTGAAAAAGATATTAGAGGATAAGGATACCGAGGAGATAGCAAAGTATGAGGAGCTGGTACCCATGTTTGAACAGATGGGAGAGTTGGCAGCAATCTTACGAAGGAAACGTCGTAAACGCGGCTCCATTGACTTTGATTTTCCGGAAACCAAGGTTATTCTGGACAAGAAGGGTCATCCTATTGAAATCAAACCATATGAGCGAAATACTGCTACCAACCTGATTGAAGAGTTTATGCTGGTGGCTAATGAAACCGTGGCAGAGCACTTTTTCTGGCAGGAAACACCTTTTGTATATCGTACCCACGAAAATCCTGACACAGAGAAAATTCAGAAGCTGGTGACCTTTATCAGAAATTTTGGCTTCCAGCTCAAGGCAGGGCACAGAGAGGACATTCATCCAAAGGAGATTCAAAAGCTTTTGGACAGTATCGCCGGCACAGATGCGGAGGCCATGATATCCAGATTGACCCTTCGTAGCATGAAGCAGGCAAAGTACAGTACCGAAAGCACCGGTCACTTTGGTCTGGCATGCAAATACTATTGTCACTTTACGTCCCCTATCAGACGTTATCCGGATTTGCAGATTCACCGCATTATCAAGGAGGAGTACCGTGGTCGCTTAAACGAAGACAGAATCGCTCATTATCACGCCATTCTGGATCAGGTGGCTAATCAGTCTTCCACCACAGAGCGCAGGGCTGAAGAGGCAGAGCGTGAGACCATCAAAATGAAAAAGGCCGAGTTTATGGAGGATAAGATCGGAGAATGCTTTGAGGGCGTAGTCAGTGGTGTCACCAGTTGGGGCATTTATGTGGAGCTGCCCAATACGGTAGAGGGATTGGTGCATTATTCCCGCATACCGGGAGACCGCTATTATTTTAATGAAGCCACTTATGAATTTGTAGGAGAGATGACCGGACGCAAATACTGCCTTGGACAGAAGGTAAAGGTTATCGTGGTGGATGTGGACAAAATTTCCAGAACCGTGGACTTCGCAATCCCGGATTTCAAGGGAGAAGTTTTCTGGAAGGATTATATGTAAAACAGTTTAGCCATGCACGTAGCAATGTGAAATGCTTTGTTACAAGCTGGCTTGTACAAAAAGCATTTTGCATTGTTACGTATATGGCGTTCTGCCATCAGCGAGATTTTTAGCTGCGTTAGCAGCGAGAAAGACTGCGGAGCAGTCAAATCGAGCTGTGGCATGGCTAAACTGTTTTATAATGGAGAAGAGGAGCAAAATGAGTAAAGAAACTATGAAATTAATTGCCAACAATAAAAAGGCATATCATGATTATTTTATAGATGAAAAATATGAGGCCGGCCTCGTGCTCCACGGCACAGAGGTCAAAAGCCTTCGCATGGGCAAGTGCAGCGTAAAGGAGTCTTTTATCCGCATTGAAAACGGAGAGGTTTTTGTTTATGGCATGCATATCAGTCCGTATGAAAAGGGCAACATTTTTAATAAAGACCCGCTGCGTGTGAAAAAGCTTTTGCTGCACAAGCAGGAAATAAATAAATTAACCGGAAAAGTAGCAGAAAAGGGTTGCACTTTGGTGCCGCTTCAAGTATACTTTAAAGACGGAAAGGCTAAAATGGAAGTAGGCCTTGCCCGTGGTAAGAAGCTCTTTGACAAGCGTCAGGACATTGCCAAGAAGGATGAACGTCGTGCCAATGAGCGCGAGTTTAAAATATCAAACTTATAAAGTGCGTTCTGTTAGGGAACTCACAATCCGGGCTAGTAAAGGTTTCGACAGGGGTCTTGCAGCTGGAGAAGCTATCCGCAGGTGATGCGTCAAATCACAAACTTAAATATAAACGCTGATAATAAATTAGCTTACGCTGCCTAATCGGCAGTTGTCTGACCCGGTGCACCTACACATCGGGACCCAGGCATCATCCTTGTAGGAAACGACTGATATTAAGCTTTGCGTATCAGGGCGTATTATGAAGCTACCAAGCTTGCCGGCTTGTCGGTTTGCCGGCTTGTGAGGGAAATGGGCAACCACAAAAACCCACTATGATAGTAGAAGGACAGGGAATAGGCTTTTGGACAGGGGTTCGACTCCCCTCTAGTCCATCTGGGAGAACCATGATTTTGGCATAAGATGCCGAGGTTGTGGTTTTTTGTTGAAGGATACGTAACTATGAAAAAATGGAAATTAAATCTTAATGTTGATACTACCATACATACTGCTTTATCAGTAATGTTTTTGCTGATTTTTGTACCGGTGCTGTTTTGCATCTTTATGTATGGAAATACCATGAATTACCATGACACCAACAAGCTGATAGCCCTGTGGGGAAATAAGCGGTTGTCTCTTTTCAGCATACTGATTTTGGTATTGTTTGTGGTGATGTGTGTGCTGCTAAAAAGGGTGAAGTTTAACAGGAAACTGTCGGTTATTACCCTGTGTAGTCTGGGTGTAGCTTTTGTGGTTCTTTATTTTATCAATGAGGAGATATGCAAGTGTATCTGGTTTAAGCAGGGCTGGGACGTGGACTGTGTGGTAGGTACGGCCTATAACCTGGCAGTGGGGCATGAAATAGGAGATGATGTCTATTATTCCATGTATCCGAATAATGTGCCTATGGCCTTTATTTTGGGGCGTATTTACCGGATAGCACGGAATACGGCAGGGTATCCATATCCGGAGGATTTTCTTTGGATGCAGGTCATTTGCGGACTGATATCGCTTGCGGGAATGGCTACCTGCGTGACCATTAAAAAGGTGACAAATCATGTGGCTGCTGTACTGGCCGGATTTATATTGTTTGTGGCAAGTATAGGCATTACACCATGGAAAACAGCACCATATACGGATATGTTTGCACTATTGTTTCCAATTTTAAGCCTGTGTTTTTATGTATATTATTATCATGCCGGGAAAAAGGTTGTCAGGTATTTATTGTTATTTCTTTGTTATCTGGCAGGAGCAGTGGGTGCCATGATTAAGCCGCCGGTATTGATTGTATTAATTGCGGTTACGATGTTGGAAGTTATTCATGCTGCGCCAAAACTGCGGACAGAGTGGAAGGAGTTGCTTGTAAAAGCCTGCATGATAGTGGGTGTGGTGCTGCTTTATAAAGGTGCTCAAGGCTACATTTATAAGGATACCGGCTATATTCAAAATAAGGATATTTCCGCCACATACTATCACTACATGCTGATGGGCCTGAACGAGGACACTACCGGTTCCTATTATTCCCCGGACGTGGCACTCATTGGTAAATATCCGGACCCACAAGAAAGACTGTCTGTGCAAAAGACTATGATAGCAGAGCGCATGAAGGAGAAGGGCTTTGGAGGCTACTTTAATTTCCTCCTTCGCAAAACAGTAATGACCTTTAATGACGGAGCCTTTGGATGGGGAAGAGAAGGGGGCTGCGATTTGAACGCCTACAGACTGCTTTCCAAGGGGACTTATTCCTTTACACTCAGAAATTTTTTCTGGCCCCTTCATAAGTATAGCGTACATTTTAATACCTACTGTCAGATTGTATGGCTTGCAATCATCTTTGCAGTGCCGGGTATCTGTCTTGGCAGGAAAGGAACGGACAAGCGACTTATCAATACTATCCTTCTGACCATACTGGGAATTACCATGTATCTGATGCTTTTTGAGGCCAGAGCAAGGTATCTCATCTGCTTTGTACCCGTGTTTGTGCTGGCGGCAGCAGTGGGCATTACCAGGTATTATGAGGTGGTGAAAAAAGTGGTTGGAAGAGAGGTTTCACACTTTAGACATAAATTTATGCTACACTACAATTAATGAGAGGTTGTACTCAGTTGTTACAGTTTGATTTAATTGGAAAAGGAGCTGAATACAGTGGATGCTTTAAAAATATTAGTAGTAGATGATGAGAGCAGAATGCGTAAGCTGGTGCATGATTTTCTGGCCAAGGCAGGTTATCAGATACTGGAGGCAGAGGATGGCGCTCAGGCACTGGATATTTATTTTGCAAACAGCGATATAGCCTTGGTTATATTGGATGTGATGATGCCGAAGCTGAATGGGTATGAGGTGTTAAAGGAAATCCGTGCCTACTCCAAGGTGCCGGTGGTGATGTTGACCGCCCGGGGGGAGGAGCACGATGAATTGAAAGGTTTTGAACTAGGGGTAGATGAGTATATTACCAAGCCGTTCAGCCCCAAGATACTGGTGGCCAGAGTGCAGGCACTGCTTCGAAGAAATAAGGAAAACACAGGCGGCGAAGTTTTGGAGGTGGGAGACATTAGGCTGGATAAAACTGCCCATACCGTTACGGTTGCCGGTAAGGACGTGGAGCTCAGCTACAAGGAATTTGAGCTTCTGACCTATCTCATGGAGAATAAAGGTATTGCCCTTTCCAGAGAAAGGATACTCAACAGCGTATGGAATTATGATTATTTTGGCGACGCCCGGACCATTGATACTCACGTGAAAAAGCTCCGCAGCAAATTGGGCGAGTGTGATTATATCAAGACTGTGTGGGGGCTAGGGTATAAATTTGAGGTATAGCTACGAGCAGAGTAAAAAAGCGGACATTAGCACGATGAAAATTCATTCTCTAAAGTACTTATGTCCGCTTTTTTATTGTGCGACAGCACCGAAAGCGAGCGAGCCTGCGAAGCGGGATTGCGAGATTGCGGGGATGCGAGTAGCAAGGAGTTATGAATTGAGACGGCCGCGTGAGTGTGGAGCACAAAGCGGGCGGTTTAGGCGCGAGGTTCATCCTGCAGAGCACCCAAAATACGCCGGACGAATTTGAAATTAAGATTGAAAATTCAAATGGAGAATTGTTACATAACGTTCGTATTATGAAGCTTGAACATTATACAGTGGATGATATTTTTAAAAAGCGTATATATATTTTACAAAAACATTGGTTAAATACAATGCCAGAGGGACAAAAACTCGTATATTGCACATTCTCCTCCTCTCTGCTATACTAACCATATATACTATACATAAAGAGGTATTACTCATGGAAAAATTAGCATTTGGCATTACAAAAGACGGAGAAAAAGCTACAAAATATATTTTAAAGAATGCTTCCGGCATGGAAGTAGAGGTGTCCGATTTTGGTGCACTTATTCTGGCAATTCGTGTTCCTGATAAGGCTGGCGAGAAAAGGGATGTTGCGTTAGGTTTTGATACTTTAGAGGAGTATTATGATATCAGCACCGGTTTTGGTGCGTATGTAGGTCGTAATGGCAATAGAATTGAAGGCGCACGTGTGACAATTGAAGATGTAGAGTATCAGCTGGATATGAATGACAATAGCAACAACCTGCATAGCGGCAATGATCGTTCCCACTGTAAATTTTATCAGGCAGTTACAGGAGAAAGCGAAGAGGGCAGTTTTGTGGAGCTTTTGCGTACAAGTCCTCACTTGGAGCAGGGATTTCCGGGTAATTTAAAGCAGAAAATCCGTTACACTCTGACCGGGAAAAATGAGCTTGTGATTGATTATGAGATGGTAAGTGACAGGACCACTGTGGTCAATCCGACCAATCATTCTTATTTTAATTTGTCAGGCCATAATAGCGGAGATATCCTTTCCCATGAGATGGAAATATACTCTGAAGGCTTTCTGCCTACGGACAATCATCTGATTCCGACAGGCGAGATTGAAGCAGTAGCAGGCACACCTATGGATTTTCGTACCAGAAAGCATGTTGGCAAGGACATTCAGGCGGACTACCTGCCACTTAAAATTGCAGGCGGCTACGACCACAATTATGTGTTTGAAAATGATGGCGTACTGAAGCTTGTTGCCAGCCTCTACAGCCCTGAAAGCGGCATAAGCATGAAGGTTTACTCTGACCTTTGTGGACTACAGGTTTATTCAGGTAATTTCCTGAATGGCGTAAAAGGTAAGGATGGTGCCATATATGAACGAAATGCAGGCATTTGCTTCGAAACACAGTTTTATCCAAACTCCTGCAAGGAACCAAAGTTCCCAAGCAGCATTCTGCCGGCTGGAAAGGTTTTTAGGAGCGGGACGATTTATCGGTTTGGTGTGAAGGAAGTATAAGAGAAGTACATTGGGCTTAAAATGGTATTGCAGCACATAGTAAAATTCCCCTCTTCCTATTTGTGGAAAAGTGTGGTACAATATATCCACTGAATAGATTTTAAACAGGTGATTATTATGGAAAACAAAGAGTTACAGTTAGAAGCTACTGAGGAAAAGGAAGTAGTTTCCAAGAATTTTATTGAGCAGGAAATCGACAAGGATTTGGCTGAGGGTGTTTATGATACGGTGCATACCAGATTTCCGCCTGAGCCAAATGGTTATTTACACATTGGACATGCCAAGAGTATTTTATTAAACTATGGCTTGGCGCAGAAGTACGGCGGCAAGTTCAACATGCGTTTTGACGACACCAATCCGACAAAGGAGAAGGTGGAGTTTGTGGAGTCTATTAAGGCAGATATTGAATGGCTGGGGGCCGACTGGGAGGATAGGCTTTTCTTTGCATCTGATTATTTTGAGGAGATGTATGAAGGCGCTGTAAAGCTGATTAAGAAGGGTAAGGCTTATGTGTCTGACTTGACAGCAGAGGAAATTCGTACGTACAGAGGTACTTTAACGGAGCCTGGCAAGGAGGATCCATATGCAGGCCGTTCTGTGGAGGAGAATTTAGCTTTATTTGAAGCCATGCGTAATGGAGAGGTGGCTGATGGTGCGAGGGTGCTTCGTGCACGCATTGATATGGCATCTCCAAATATGAACATGCGTGATCCGGTTATTTATCGTGTGGCGCATATGCATCATCACAATACCGGTGATAAGTGGTGTATTTACCCAATGTACGACTTTGCACATCCGATTGAGGACGCAATCGAGGGTATTACCCATTCTATTTGTACGTTGGAATTTGAGGACCACAGACCGTTATATGACTGGGTAGTTCATGAGTTGGAGTATCCGCATCCGCCTCGTCAGATCGAGTTTGCTAAGTTATATCTTAAGAATGTGATTACCGGTAAGCGCTATATCAAGAAGCTTGTGGAGGAAGGCATCGTAGATGGATGGGATGACCCGAGATTGGTTTCCATTGCAGCCCTCAGAAGACGAGGTTTTACACCGGAGTCTATTAAGATGTTTGTAGAGCTTTGCGGTGTCAGCAAGGCCAACTCTACGGCAGATTATGCAGCACTTGAGTACTGTATCCGTGAGGACCTTAAGTTAAAGGCTCCACGTGTGATGGCGGTTTTAGACCCTGTGAAGCTTATTATTGATAATTATCCGGAGGGTCAGACAGAGCTTTTGGAGGCTCCGAATAATCTGGAGAATGAGGCGCTTGGCTATCGTCAGGTACCTTTTGGCAGAGAGTTATATATTGATCGTGAGGACTTTATGGAAGAGCCGCCAAAGAAGTATTTCCGTCTCTTCCCGGGCAATGAGGTACGTTTGATGAATGCGTACTTTGTGACCTGCACCGGCTGTGTGAAGGATGAAAATGGTCAGGTTATCGAGGTACATTGTACCTATGACCCGGCGTCTAAGGGTGGTAATAGTCCGGATGGCCGTAAGGTAAAGGGTACGATTCATTGGGTACCGGCTCACGAGGCAGTAGAGGCAGAGGCTCGCTTATTTGAAAACCTTGTAGATGAGGAAAAGGGCGTTTACAATGAGGACGGCAGTCTGAACTTAAATCCAAACTCTTTAGAGGTGAGAAAGTGCTACGTAGAGCCGTCTGTAAAGGATGCGGCAGCCTTTGATCGTTTCCAGTTTGTGCGTCAGGGCTTCTTCTGTGTGGATTACAAGGATACTACAGAGGACAAGCTGGTATTTAACCGCATTGTTTCCTTAAAGAGCTCCTTCAAGTTACCTAAGTAATGATATCATATGGTTCGGTGGTGTGACTGTCAGTCGCAGACCTGGCAAGGGAGAATAAGTCATGGATGTGATGTTTCGTTTAGACACAAAGGGCGGCAAACGTCTTTATGTGCAGATTTATGAATATATCAAGTCCGAAATCAGAGGAGGGAGGCTTCTTACAGGTGAGAAGCTTCCCTCTACACGTATTTTGGCAGAGAATTTGCAGGTTAGCCGTTCCACGGTGGACCTGGCTTATGAGCAGTTAGTCAGTGAGGGATATCTGGAGGCCAGACCCGGCAGTGGTTATTATGTGGGGCAGGTAGAAGAATTGTATGGCTTTAGTGCCATGCTTAAGGATGCGGTACAGCCGGATAAGGCAAAGGAGCAGTACCGGATTGATTTTTCTACCGGTGCCATTGATATGAATGTATTTCCTTTTGGAACCTGGCGAAAGTTGAATAAAGCTGTTTTGTCAGAGGATAACGGCAGTCTGTTTGCACTGGGAGATCCACAGGGAGAGTGGGAGCTCAGGAAGACCATTGCCAGATATCTGCATGCTTCCCGAGGTGCCAATATCAGTCCGGAGCAGCTGATTATCGGTGCAGGAAATGAATATATGTTTATGCTTTTGGAGAAGCTTTTAGGCCGTCACAAGAAAATTGCCTTGGAAAAGCCTACCTACAGCAAGGCCTACCGCAGCTTTTGGTCCTTTGCTTATGAAATCAGTCGCATTCCAATGGATAAGTATGGCATGGATGTAAGGGAGCTGCGTAAAAGTGGGGCAGAGCTTGCTTATGTGATGCCTTCTCACCAGTATCCAACCGGTGTAGTCATGACCATAGGACGCAGACAGGAGCTTTTAAAGTGGGCAGGAGATGGGGCAGGGCGTTATATTATTGAGGATGACCACGATAGTGAATTTCGATACAAAGGAAAGCCCATTCCATGCCTGCAGAGCATTGATAACCATGACAAGGTTATTTATATTGGAACCTTCAGTAAGGCCATTGCACCGGCCATTCGTATCAGCTTCATGGCTTTGCCACAGCCACTTTTGCAGATTTACAAGGAAAATTATCAATTTTTTTCATCTACCGTGTCCCGCATCGACCAACGAATATTACAGCAGTTTATGGAGGAAGGTCACTTCGAACGTCACTTAAATCGCATGCGCAAGACCTACCGTGTCAAACATGACGAAATGCTGCAGCTGCTTAAGCCTTTTTATAAAAAATTTATCATTCAGGGTGAAAATGCAGGTACATACCTGACCCTTAAATCGAAAGAGGGAAAAACCGAAGCAGAGCTCATAGAGCTGGCACGAAGCGTAGGTGTGAAGGTTTACGGCATGAGCCAGCATGACGGCATAGAAGGTGAAGAGTACCATACTGTTTTGTTAGGATTTGGGGGATTAAGCCTGAAGGAGATACAGGAAGGGTTGGAATTGCTGGGAAAGGCGTATTTGTAAGATTTATTTAGGATAATATTCACATAAATGGAAAACTCCAAGGATAGAATGATTTAGCTTCTGACCTTGGAGTTTTTTAATATTTATTTTAACTTGCTTCCCACTCCTAATGTAGCAGACGGATTGATGGAGTCACCGGTCATTAGTATTAATTGTAACGTAGTAGTATCGGTATCCCATCTGTAGCCAATACTTTGAAATTTTTCTGTGGAATTTTCAAGCTTTTCGCTTTCAGCTCCATACATTGTTGTCAGCTTTTTTACCAGTTGCTCAAACCATTGACTATAGTCATCATTTAAATGAAAGTCAAATTTAATAATCTGTAATTCATCATTATAAAATTCAAATGAGGCATATGAAATTTGATTGTTCAAAACATACCTGGCCTTAGACTTATAAAAAGCAACATTTGCAGACAATGTGTCTTTGGAAGTATCCTTTTGGAGCTTATATGGAAGAAGCTTATTTACTTCAGCCACAGACATTCCCCAATTAATTTCTTCAAACTGATAGCCATTTTCGGATTTTAGAGATGCCAAAGAAAGCTCAATATCTTCGTGGCTGCTGTTTTTTATGATAAATATAGCTGCGATAATAATTGCTAAGGCTGCAGCAATTGGGATAATAATTAGTTTACGGGTCTTAATCTTCATAGTCATTTACCTCATGTTTTATAATTCTATTTAATATATATTAGGAAACCTGCATAGGGCATACATCATAATTGCCTTTGAAGCATTTTCTGTGGACTTCCCAGCAATGATGCTCTCCATATTCCCATATAACTTTATAGCAGGTCGGACACATTTCTGCACCTCGGCTTTTAAAATAATATGCATAGAAATCTGTTTCGAACAGTCCCAAAAAACCACGATGATATCCTTCATCATACAGGATAGCTTCTGCAGCACACACAGAAACGGTAAACCATTCACAATCGGTACACATAGGGTATGTTGAAACATTTGGATCTAGGGGAAGATTTTCGACAAAAACACCTATCCAATCAGAGCTATTAGGTGATTGTGTGATTTCTTCAATACGACGTTGCTCCTCTTCTTTAAAAATGCTATAAGCTTCTCTGAATTCTGTAAGATCCTGAGCAAATACAGTCGGAGACATGGTACATATCAATATGATGGTAAGTAATAGTGATAAAGTTATTTTTGATTTCTTCATATTATGATTTTCCTTTCGATGTAAATGTTTATTTCATAGGGGTTATGTATTTATATGTTGATTATGTACATTGGACCAATCCTCCATTTTTAAAACCGAAGTGTTATCAAGTTCTTATGCCTTTATTCTAGAAAAAATGTCTCGAATTGTAAAGCGAAAAAATTTCAAGTAAAATTTCCGACGAAAACTTGTAGTTTTCTGATTTTTCCAGTTTATTTTTATTGCATAATTTTACTGTTAATGCTATACTGAAATTTATGGGGGTACATACTAGTGGATAATAAACTTGGAAATTTTTTAAGCGAATTACGTAAAGAGAATGGTTTGACGCAGAAGGAGCTTGCGGAATTGCTTCATGTGTCACCATCTACTATTTCAAAATGGGAAACGGGAGTCGTAAAGCCTGATGTAGACATATATGACGAACTGGCAAAGGTATTAAATGTTTCCAGTCTGGAATTGTTTTATTGAAGGAGACTTCCGGAGGATTCGACACCACAATATTTAGATACCTTAACCGATCATATGAAGGAGTTGATACAGGCTGAGCAAAAAAGGGGTAAGAAATTATTTTTTCAAAATGTAATGATGTGTGTTGTGGCTGTGGTGTTAGCAGTGAGCCTTGTGTTTAATGTACATCTATATTATACCTTGGCACCGCGAATAAATATTGTGGATGAGTATTATGGTGATGCTTTAGAGCCTTTACCTTATCAGAAGGTTTATCATGTGGCAGTGGAGTATGAGGGCAGGATGACGACAGAGGATATTGTCAATTATCCTGAACAGCTGAGAAGTCATTATAAGCATCATTTTGAGGATGCAGAGGCAATTGTTGTTACATATTATTCTAAATATAAGGGGAGAGAAGCGGCTGATGATTATTATGCTATAGCAGTGCTTCTGCCGGAGGATTTGTGATGAAAAAGTTATTAAGTGCTTTTCTGTTGAGCTTTGTGTTATTGGCATCATCCATAACCATGATGGCACAGGATTCTGCAAGTAGGAGTGGTTATACAGAGGATGGTATATATTACGAAGTATACTTCGTAATTCCGGAAAAGGATGTCGATTTTTGTGCAGATGGTGTGGAGCATGTTATGGTTAAGCGGACCTATGATTCTATAATTGTTCCGCCATCAACTTTAGACTGGGAAGAAGAAATCGACGGGGAGCTTTATTCCGGAACGTTAAAGCTGCAGTCGTATGTTTTTCAGGGAAATAAAACTATTGCTACATATTATGGTGCTTTATATAGGCAGTAAATTTTTAATATGGGAAACAATTCAGCCTAACAACTGGACATCGAACCAAATCACAGTGCTTTTGAATGCCTTCTAGCGAGCGTCGGTCCTTAGTGAAGCAAGGTGCTGGACACCGTAGCTGAACTTAGTACTGCTACGTAAGCTTAGAGCGCAAGCGTGCTGAAAAACCACTGTGATTTGGTTCGGTGTCCAGTTGTTAAGCTGAATTGTTACAATATTTATTATTTAATCCTCATCATTAAAAAATTCTTCGACCTTTTCAACCTGGTCACCTGCTTCGTACCAGGCCTTTTCGATAGCGCCTGCAACATTATTAGCAGCAGCACCGGCCATTTTCTTGGCTTCGTCGTAGGCATCCTCAGCCTTGTCTTTTAATTCCTCTGCCCAGTCTTCGGCTTTATCCTGAGCCTTTTCTTTGAGCTCCATAGATTTTTCTTTGTAGGTTTCCTTTAACTCAGTGGCCTTTTCCTTCATTTCCTGGGCAACTTCCTTTGCTTTTTCCTTCATGGCATCGGTATCTACGTGAATATAGGTGCGTTCACCAGGGTCACAGTCCGGGCAGGAAAAATCATCATAATCCTCATCCTCACTGCCTTTGGAAACAGTAACATAGCCCTTTTTCTGGAGATAAGCAAAGGTGCCGCCCACTACGGCGCCCAGACCAACTAAACGGAGTACACATTTGGTAAATTTTTTCATAGTAGTTATGTCCTTTCTTTGAATAATATTATTGTGCAAAAAAATAATAAATTTATGCATGTTATAGCTTTGGCTTGTATGGTCCGTCTGCAGGATAGCCACCTTTTAGCTTCTGCATGCCGCGTTGGATGGCATCCTTGGACTGTTTCCAGTCAGCATCCTTGTTGCGGTAGTCAAATTTCTCAATAAGCCATGACACATCTTCATGAAGACGGGCAATATTCGCGGTCATAAGCTTTTCCATATCCTGATAAAAGGCGGTCAGCTCCTTTTCTTTTAAGCGGCTGTCAGCAGCAGTACACAAATCACCAAAGTGCGTCAGACAAAAGCCTTTGCTGTCAAGAATACGTTTTCTGAAATCGTCGTCCGCTGTATACATGCAAAAAAAAGTATCCATATAGCGGTCATAGGTGTCTTTAAATTTGTTGCATATGTAACAGGAAGTCTTTTCACCGGCAATCCAGTCCACAATAGGATTGGTGGCAGGCTCCGGCTGCTTGCCAAAAAGCTTAAAGCCTGATTTAGAAGGTGCGTGAGCTTTAAAGACGGCTGCAAGCTCCTTCTGTTTTTGTTCGTAATGGGTTTTTAAAATCCAGGCATTGCCCAGTGTGTTGCCGTAATCAAACATTTTCTGGAAGTGTGTACGGCAAAAACCGGCATGGTCAGTAGCTTCACGGATATCACTTTCCATATAGGATGAACTGTTGCCCAGAACAAAGTCCAGAGTGTCGCGCTCCAGCTTGCGCTCAATAAAGCAGAAGGGGCATTCATCCCAGGCATTTACGGCATCGTTTAACGGAATGGTGTATAATTTTTCTTTCATAGATGTACCTCAACTGTCTGTAGTTATACTTATTATAGTATGCAAAAAGCTTGTAAGCAAGTCACAAAACAGTAATATAATAAAAATTTTATAGAAAATTTATGGCATTTTTTGAGGGAAAGTGTATAATGATAAATTGTATAAATAGTGTAATATGTAATCATAATTATAAAGGGGACAATGGAAAGGAAGAATGGCATTATGAGAAAAAGCATGAGACTTGCAGTTTGGGCCGCATTGGCTTTCAGTATGATAGTTAGTGGATGTGGTAATCAGGACAGCTCTGTCACGAAGGAAGAAAATAGCGTTGTTGTAGATGTAGTCACTGTACAGAAGGGCACCCTTACTTTAAGTAATCAGTTTGTGGGCACAGTGGCACCGGAGGAATCTGTGTATATTATTCCTATGGCACAGGGTACCGTTACCAATACATACTTTGAGGTGGGTGATACGGTACAGGCAGGAGATGTGCTGTTTGAAATTGATGATACAGCAGCCAGGCTGCAGTTACAGCAGGCAGAGCTTACCTATAGCAATACCAAAGCGCAGGTAGACAGTTCCTGGAGCAGTGCAACCAGTCAGCAGGAGTCTGCATTGGATCAATTAGAGGTACAAAAGGCGTCTACCCTTGCCCAGCTGCAGGCAGCGCAGGTACAGTATTTCTCCTTAAAGGATTCCGTAGAGCAGGGACAGAATGCTTTGGATGCTATGAAGGAGCAAAGAGACCGCATTGACACCATGAGTACGGAGGAGGTGCTTGCATTGGCAGAGAATATGGCGAGCACTATGATTTCATCTTCTACCGGTACAGGTAGTTCTATAAATATCAGCAGTATTCTGAGTAATATTCTGGGAAATGGAAGTGGTGCAGGCAATCAGATGACTCAGGAGGATAAGGATAAGCTTGCAGAAGAGCTTCGTCCGCAATTAAAGGAGATGTTGTCCAGTCAGATTAAGCAGACAGAGACCAGTATGAATCAGGCGCAGATGTCTTTAAATGCTACAGAGGGTGCACTTAAGGCAGCTGAGGAAGGGTATCGTATGATTGAGGAGTCTATTAAGACTGCACAGGAGACCAATCTGGATGACACCAAAAAGCAGCTGGATAACAGTCTGAATTTGGCACAGCTGGGCGTAACAAGTGCAAAGCTGGCATTGTCCTATTATGATGTGACTACTCCTATTTCTGGAACAGTTATTTCCAAGGCTGTAGAGGTGAATGGCTTTGCAACCAGTTCACAGCCATCCTATATTATTGCAAATGATAATACGATGACTGTTACCTTTTTTGTAAGTGAAGCTATAAAGAATACATTGGGAACGGGCGCAGAAGTTCAGGTGGAGCGCAATGGTGTGAATTTCCAGGGCGTTATTACAGAGGTGGGAAATGCTGTAAATCAGCAGACAGGTCTCTTTCAGGTAAAGGCCACAGTGTATGCCACCGGAGAAGCACTTCCAAGTGGTGTCAGTGTGAAGCTTACGGTGGAAACCTACAAAGCAGAGAATGCTATTATTATTCCTTATGATGCAGTGTATTATGAAAACGATGGCTCCTATGTATATGTCATGAAGGATGGCAAAGCGGTGAAAACACCTGTTACAACCGGTATTTTTAATGATGACAGCATCGAAATTACAAGCGGCCTTTATTTAGAGGATGTGGTAATTACCAGCTGGTCTCCTCGTTTGATTGACGGTGTGGCTGTAGAGGCTTCTGTTTCATCTGAAACCAATTAAGGAGGACGGCAATGAATGTAACAAAGTTTGCTTTAAAAAGGCCGGTGACTTGTCTGTTAGCAGTTTTGGCACTGTTTGTATTCGGCTTATCCTCTATCTTCGGATTTAAGCTGCAGCTGCTGCCGGATATTGAAATGCCTATGCTTATTGTTATGGCTACCTATCCGGGTGCTGATGCCCAGAGTGTGGACGAATTAGTTGTATCTGTGATTGAGGATGCAGGTTCTGCTCTTAGTGGCGTGGATTCTACTACCAGTATTTCCAATGAAAACTATGGTATGGTGCTTTTTACTTATGAATATGGTGTGGATATTACGGAGTGTCATGAGGAACTAAGTGCCGCTTTAGAGGTAGCTACGCTGAGTCTTCCGGAGGATGTTGCGGAGCCGACCATTATCGAAATGAACGTTAACAGCATGAGCTGTATGAGTATTTCTGCTACAGAAATCGGCGACGTGGATCTCTTAAAGGTAATTAATGAGGCGGTAGTTCCGGAGCTGGAGACGATTAACGGTGTGGCACAGGTCAGTGTATCAGGTGGTAGCGAAGAGTATATTAAGGTGGAGTTAAACGATACCTTAATGAGCCAGTATGGACTTACCATGTCTACGATTTCCCAGTTTCTGGCTGCTGTTGATTTTTCCTATCCGGCAGGAAGCGTAAAGCATGGTTCTCAGGACATTAGTATTACTACCTCCATGGAGTATAATACGGTCCAGAAGCTGAAGGAAGTGCCGATTATCACCGGTAAGGGTACGGTTCTTACTTTACAGGATATTGCAACGGTATCCATGTCCTCCAGAGAGGCTGAGACTCTTAGCCGTTATAATGGTATGGGCAATGTAAGTATCAGTATACAGAATAAATCCAGTTTCGGTACGGTGAATGTGTGTAACAGCGTGGAAGAAGTGCTGGAGCAGATTAAGGTAGACAATCCGGCTATTCAGTTTACGGTTACGTATAATGCCAGCGATACTATTATAGACTCTTTAATGAGCGTATTTGAGACGCTGTTGCTTGGTATTGTGCTGACTATGTTGGTATTGTTTGTATTCTTTGGAGATTTCAAAGCCAGCCTGATTGTAGGCTCTTCCATGCCGATTTCGCTGTTTTTGACATTGATTTTAATGAGCTTTATGGGCTTCTCCATGAATATTGTTACCATGGGCTCATTGGTTATTGCCATCGGTATGATGGTAGATGCATCTATTGTAGTAATTGAGAGTATTTTCAGAAGTCAGGAAAAGGGACTGGAGTTAAAGGAGGCTGCCTTACAGGGCACCAAAGAGGTTACTATGTCCATTGTGGCTTCTACCATTACAACTGTGGTAGTTTACGTACCGCTAGCGCTCTTAAAGGGCTTATCCGGGCAGCTGTTTTATCAACTGGGCTTTACCATAGTGTTTGCCATGCTGGCATCCTTAATTGCCGCACTTATGTTAGTGCCATTATTCTTTATCATTTTTAAGCCGGTAGAGAAGCAGGGATTGCCGATTGATAAGCTGCTAAAGAAGTTTACCGATAAATATCAGGTATTCATGAAGCGGATTTTGTATAAGAAAAAATCTGTGCTTGCTTTTTCCGTAGCACTTTTGATTGCCTCCTTTGCTATTGCATCTACCTTGAATCTGGAGTTGATTCCTACTGCAGATGAAGGACTGGTGCAGGTGTCTGTCAATTTTCGTGCGGGTACCACACTGGAAACTCAGGATAAGGTGATGAAAGAGTGGGAGCGTATTGCAGAGGAGCATGAGGATGTTGTGGGGTATTCCGTTTCTATAGGTAGTTCTTCCGCTTTGAGCTCCGGTGGAGCGACTATGACTGCCAGCTTAAGTCCGGACCGTAACATGTCTACTATGGAGGTGGTAGATGCATGGAATGAGCTTGCAGGCACTATGACCAATGTGGACGTGACGGTTGCCTCCAGCGGTAGCAGTATGAGTTCTTTGATGTCTACCGGCAGCTATGAAGTGGATTTGCAGAGCCATGATATGGTTGCTTTGCGTGAAGCAGCAGAGATGTTAACGGAAGCAGTGAGAGGCATAGAAGGTGTTGTGAAAGCAGACCATTCTCTATCTAATGCGACTACCTTAGTAAAGGTTGATGTGGACCCGTTAAAGGCCATGCAGTTTGGTATGACACCGATACAGGTGGCAATGGAGCTGAATAATGTATTGAGCGGTGTTAATCCAATTAACCTGACTAAGGACGGCTCCGAATACGAAGTGTGGTTAGAATATCCGGAAGGTGTGTATGATGATTTGAACAAAATCATGGACCTGACCATTCCTACATCCTTTGGTACAGCAGTGCCATTGCGTGATATTGCACAGTTGATTTATACGGAAGGTCAGGAATCTATTGAGAAGCAGGATGGTATTTATTATGCTGCCATCACAGCTACCACTAATTCAGAGCTTCGCTTTGAGGCACAGGATACTATTGACGAATTAGTAGCGAATATGGATTTCCCGGAGGGTGTATCTCCAACCAGCAGTATGCAGACGGATATGATGTATGAGGAATTGTATTCCATTTTAAGTTCTATTTTAACTGCGGTATTTCTGGTGTTTTTGGTAATGGCTATGCAGTTTGAATCACCAAGATTTTCTTTGATGGTTATGACCTGCATTCCGTTTTCACTGATTGGCTCCTTCCTGCTTATGTTTGTGACCGGCTCCAATATCAGTATGATTTCTCTTATGGGCTTCCTGATGCTGATGGGTATCGTAGTAAACAATGGTATTCTGTTTGTAGACTCTACCAATCAGTTCCGTGAGGAAATGCCTTTGGAGGATGCACTGATTCAGTCAGGTGTGATTCGTTTGAGACCGATTTTGATGACCACACTGACTACCATTTTATCCATGGTTCCTTTGGGAATGGGTATTGGTACCAATGCAGTTATGATGCAGGGCATGGCCCTCGTTATTATCGGTGGTTTGATTGCATCTACTGTTTTAACATTAATTTTAATTCCGACCTTCTATTTGATTTTGGATAAGAAGAGTAAAGTGAAAGCTTAAAACAAAAACTGCATATGCTCTTTTCTGTAAATTTTTGGAGTAACACCAACCTGTTCTTTAAAAATCTTAATAAAATATGCAACAGAGTGAAAGCCTGATTTCCATGCGATGATGTTGATAGCGTCATCTGTGGTAATCAGGTTTTTTTGGCTACTTTAATACGGTACTGAATCAAGTATTGATGCAGGGTCTTGCCGGTACATTGCTTAAAAAGCTGACTTAGATAATATGGGTGATAGTTAAAAATCTGAGCAATATACTCGTTAGTCAAATCAGCATTGTGATAGTCGGCATGGATGTACTCCAATACAGGTGAGATTTTTTGAAGCTCTGTATCCTGAGTATATTTGCGCACAAGCTCAATAAGGCATAGCTTTAGCAGGGCTGATGCAGACTCCCTGTAAAGGTTGTTTTGTACCAGAAATTCATCAAAGCATTTCGTAAGTAAATCGTATAAGTCAGGAGCTTTCTTGGCAAAAGGAGAAGAAAATTCCACAGGAAAAATCGAAGTTAATGTAGCATATAGATGGTTCCTGGGGCTGGATATGATGGCCTTAGACGTGCAATCTCGGAGTCTCTTTCAGTTAAAGCGGCTTGTTTCTCGACCAAGGCTTTCATGCCCATAATTAAATTTTAGTAACTTTTAATAATCCTATCGACATTTGCTTCAAAATATAGTAAGATAAACATATGTTTGGTTTTGGAGGAAATGATGAGCATTTACGATACTTTAAATGAAAATCAGCGTCTGGGTGTGGAGACCACGGAGGGGCCGGTGTTACTTTTAGCCGGTGCCGGCAGTGGCAAGACCAGAGTGCTTACCCATAGAATTGCATATATGATTGAGGAGGAAGGGGTTATTCCGTGGAATATTCTGGCTATTACCTTTACCAATAAGGCAGCCAAGGAGACGCGTGATCGTGTAGATAAGCTGATTGGCTACGGCAGTGAGCAGATTTGGGTGGCTACCTTCCATGCTACCTGTGTGCGTATTTTGCGTCGTTATGCGGACAGGCTTGGCTATGACAATAATTTTACTATTTACGATACAGATGACCAGAAAACGGTCATGAAGGATATTTGCAAGCGTCTGAATATCGATACGAAGATGCTCAAGGAGCGTACCATTTTAGGGGAGATTTCTCATGCCAAGGATGAGCTTATCAGTCCTTTGCAGTATGCCATGGAGCATATGGGTGACTATGAAAAGCGCAGGATTTCTCAGGCTTATACGGAGTATCAGGCGGTTTTAAAGAAAAACAATGCCATGGACTTTGATGATTTGATTGTAAAGACAGTGGAGCTTTTTAAGAGTTGTCCGGAGGTGCTGGAGCAGTATCAGAATCGTTTTCGTTATATTATGGTGGACGAGTATCAGGACACGAACACAGCCCAGTTTGAGTTGGTGCGTCTATTGGCGGACAAGTATCGCAATTTGTGTGTGGTTGGTGATGATGATCAGTCTATATATAAGTTCCGTGGTGCTAATATCCGCAATATTTTGGATTTTGAGCAGACTTATCCGGAAGCTACCGTCATAAAGCTGGAGCAGAATTATCGTTCCATGGGCAATATTTTGTCAGCAGCCAATGCTGTGATTTCCAATAACAGAGGCCGTAAGGGCAAAAATCTCTGGACTGCAGAAGGAGATGGCAGTATGCTGCATTTTCGTCAGTTTGATACGGCTCAGGAGGAAGCGGTATTTATTGCTGAGGATATCAGGCAGAAGGCTCGTAACGGAGAGGCTTCTTATGGTGATTGTGCCGTTTTGTACCGGACCAATGCCCAGGCCCGTCTTTTAGAGGAGCGTATGGTGCTTATGGGAATTCCATATACTGTGGTGGGTGGCCAGAATTTCTATGGTCGCAAGGAAATTAAGGATATTCTGGCTTATTTAAAGACCATCGATAATGGCAGGGATGATGTGGCGGTTAAGCGTATTATTAATGTGCCAAAGCGTGGAATTGGTGCCACCAGTATTGCCAAGGTGCAGGCTTATGCAGATGAGCATGGCATGAGTTTTTATGATGCTCTTTGCAAGTGTGGGGACATTCCGTCTCTGGGCAAGGCAGCAGCCAAAATGCAGTCTTTTGTGACCTTGATACAGGGTTTTCGCAGTAAAGTGGACTATTATGGGTTGGAAGGGCTTGTAAAGGATATTCTGGAGATGACCCGGTACGAAGAGTACTTGACGGAAAATGAAGAGGATGCCGACGATAGAATTGAAAACGTGCAGGAATTGGTAAATAAAGTAATCGCCTACGAGGCTGAGCAGGATCAGCCTACATTAGGTCAGTTTTTGGAGGAAGTGGCACTGGTTGCGGAGATTGACAACGTAAAGGAAGACACCAATCGGGTACTTTTAATGACCTTACATAGTGCAAAGGGTCTGGAATTTCCACATGTTTATCTGGCAGGCATGGAGGATGGTGTGTTTCCGAGTTATATGACCATTACCTCTGATGATAGGGAGGACTTGGAGGAGGAGCGTCGCCTGGCTTATGTGGGTATTACCCGTGCCATGAAGGAGCTGACCTTAACCTGTGCGAAGGCCCGTATGCTCCATGGGCAGACTCAGTATAATATGGCGAGCCGTTTTGTAAAGGAAATTCCGGAGGAGTTATTGGACAGGAAGCTTCCGGGGCGTCGTTTTACGGAGGAGCAGATTACAGATGCGAGGGCAGAGGCGATCATGCAGAGAGCAGTGTATGATTATAAGCCACAGACAGAAGCACAAAGGCCGGCATATGATTTCAGGCCAAAGGCAGTTTTGAAGCCAAAGGAAACCTCTCCTGCGGTGAAGCCTTATATTTCCCAGAATATCAGTGATTTAAACAGAATAGCAGGTGTTTCCAAGGGCATAAGCAGTGCTCCGGGTGGTCTGGAGTATGGTGTAGGCGACAAAGTGAAGCATATCAAATTCGGGGAAGGCACGGTGACAGGGATTTCCAAGGAGCCGAGAGACTATAAGGTGACGGTGAATTTTGATGAATATGGTCAAAAGGTAATGTTTGCGTCCTTTGCAAAGTTAAAAATAATTCATTAAAAATTTACAACCTAAGTATAGTAAGAAGGTCAAAAATGTGTTACACTATTTATAAACAATATCTAAGAAAGGCGGTAATTTCATATGACTAAAATGGATGAACTGGTTACAGCAGTAAAAAAGGCAGAGGCAAAGGCAAAGGATGAAAAGTGCTGTAAGACTCTGAGCACAGTTTTAACTATTATCGGTGTGCTCGTGGTTGTAGCTGCTGTTGCATTTGCAGTTTACAAATTTATTACCAGATGTAAGGAAAATGAATGCGATTGTGACTGCGAGTGTGAGGATATTTTTGAAGATGAAGAGTCTTGTATTGAGCTTGAATTTGTATGTCCTGCAGAGGGTGAAGTAGTTTCTGCAGAGGCAGAGGAAGCAGCAGTAGAAGAAAAGACAGAGGAATAATACATGAAAAAAGGACAGGTGTATCAGGGTGTGTGTGAGCGGGTTGATTTCCCCAATAAGGGTATCGTCCGTGTGGAGGACACTGTCTGCGTGGTCAAGAATGCACTTCCTGGGCAAACTGTACAATTCCGTGTGAACAAAATACGAAAAGGGAAGGCAGAGGGCGCTCTGTTGGAGGTTTTAGAGAAGGCTCCTATAGAGAATGCACCTAAGTGTTCCTTTTTTGGTATGTGTGGGGGTTGTACTTATTTATCATTACCATATGAAGAACAATTACATATCAAAGAGGAGCAGGTGCACAAGCTGTTAGACGGTGTATTGTGTAAGCAGGAGGTACCATATAAATGGGAGGGTATTAAAGCCAGCCCTAAGCCTTACGAGTACCGCAATAAGATGGAGTTTTCCTTCGGTGATGAGTATAAGGATGGACCACTGGCATTAGGTATGCACAAGCGTGGCAGTTTCCATGATATTGTAACTGTAAAGGATTGTCATATTGTTGACAGTGATTATCGATTGATTTTAAATGAGGTGCTTGCCTTTTTTCAGGGCAAAGGCCTGCCATACTATCATAGAATGCGCCATGAGGGTATTTTGCGTCATTTGCTGGTGCGCAAGGCAGTAAAGACAGGGGAGATTCTGATTGCACTGGTTACTACCAGTGAATTGTCTGTTAAGGAAGCCCTGCTGCAGGAATTTAAGGATATGCTTTTAGGACTGTCATTAACGGGTACCATAGCGGGTATTCTGCATATCAGCAACGATTCTCTTGCGGATGTGGTGCAGAGCGACGAGACTCGTATTTTATATGGTCAGGATTATTTCTTTGAAGAATTACTGGGTCTTACCTTTAAGGTATCTACCTTTTCTTTCTTCCAGACCAATTCTCTGGGGGCAGAGGTACTTTATACCACAGCCAGAGAGTATATCGGTGATTTGGGACAGGGGGAAAAGACTGTTTATGATCTGTACAGTGGTACAGGTACCATTGCTCAGCTGATGGCACCGGTAGCCCGTCAGGTTATTGGTGTGGAAATCGTAGAGGAAGCAGTAGAGGCAGCCAAAGAGAATGCAGCCCGCAATGGTTTGGACAACTGTACATTCTTGGCAGGTGATGTGTTAAAGGTACTGGATGATATTGAGGAAAAGCCGGACTTTATCGTACTGGATCCACCTCGCGATGGTATTCACCCAAAGGCACTTACCAAGATTGTAAATTACGGCGTGGAGCACATGGTTTATATTTCCTGTAAGCCTACTAGCCTGGTACGAGACTTAGAGGTATTTCTGGAGGCCGGATACCGGGTGGAGAGAGCCTGTGCCGTGGACCAGTTCCCGTGGACAGCGAATGTGGAAACATGTGTTCTCCTTGAACGGCTATGAAATGCTAAGGAACACATCACGATCACTCTTGATATGGAGGATTATTACAGGATCAAGGACTCGAAAGGCGGTGAAGTGAATGGATGATATCAAAAAAGATCCTTTTGAGGAGTATATAAAGAATCTGCCTCCTTCAAGGAAGGAGATGGGTAAGGCATGGTCTGCAGCAATAGGACTGCAGGATGTGGATGGCCTTAAAACATCCGAATACCTCTATGCCACAGCAAAGAAAAACATTGACGGGGAAATAACCATCGATGAGGCTGGCGAGCTGATTAATTCATATTATGAGAGCAGGCAAGGAAGAACTGAGCACGGAACTGAGGAGGCCGATAAGGTTTCCCAGAGAATTGCAAAACTGCTGTCGGATAAAGCGTTTGTATTTTCACCTACTCAGTATATGTCTATTCATAGAGAACTGTTCAAAGGTATTTATTCTCACGCAGGGAAAATAAGAGATTACAACATCACAAAAAAAGAATGGGTCCTTGATGGCGATACCGTGTCATATGGGCATGCGCTTGATTTGAAAGAAACTCTTGAATACGATTTTTCACAGGAAAGGAACTTCCGTTACAATGGTTTATCAATGACGGAAGCAATCCATCATCTGGCGGTCTTTATATCCAGACTATGGCAGATTCATGTATTTGGAGAGGGAAATACGCGTACTACAGCAGTTTTTTTTATAAAGTATCTCAGACAGTTGGGATTTGAAGCGGATAATGATATGTTTGCTGAGCATTCCTGGTATTTCAGAAACGCCCTGGTTCGCGCTAATTACAGTAATATAAAAAAGAGAATCTACGAGACTACGGAATATCTTGAGCTCTTTCTGCAAAATTTACTGCTTGATGGCAAAAATGAACTTCATAACAGAGAAATGCATGTTAGCGGCTTGTTCTTACAAAAACAGGATATTGACCCAATAAATGACCCAATAAATGACCCAATAAATGACCCGATAAATAAAACAGGACTTAGTGAAAGAGAGAAAAATGTACTCGATCTTTTGAGAAAGGATCCAACCCTGACAAGAGCTAAAATGGCAGAAATTCTTGGGTGTTCCGATGCGACGATAAAAAGAGCATTGGGGGCTATGGTGCAGAAAAATGTCATACGTCGTATCGGGTCTAATAAGAAGGGCGAGTGGATAATCAATCTATGAAGAAAATAGTGATATTTTTAGTGCGCCCCGTGGGGCGCACCTTTTTTACATCTAACGATTCTTTTTTATTCCTGCAAAATACTCCTTTGAAAGCTTAATAACAACCGGGCTTAAAAGTGCTACGGCAATCAAGTTTGGAATAGCCATCAGACCATTTAAGGTGTCTGCGATATCCCATGCAAGGGAAAACTCTATAGCACCTGCGATGCAGGCAAACAGACAGAAAATAACCTGATATACCTTGGAAGCCTTAAAGCCGAAAAGGTATTCTACACAACGGGTGCCATAAAGTGCCCAGGTCAGTACCGTGGACAAAGCAAAAAGAGTAAGGCAGATGGCAATAATAACAGCAGGGAAACCACCACCAAATATGGACTCAAAACCTTTAATAGTCAAGTTGGCACCGATATCGTTGCCATATTCGATATTTTGTACGCCAACACCCAGCATAACAACCAGAGCTGTCATGGTACATACCACGATGGTATCCATAAATACTTCAAACACGCCATAGATACCCTGTTTTACCGGATGGTCTACATCAGCAGCTGCATGGGCAATCGGAGCGGAGCCAAGGCCGGCTTCATTAGAGAAAATACCACGGCCAACACCTTTGGTAATAGCAGTTTTGATACCTACACCCGCAAGACCACCGGCAATGGAGGATGGAGCAAAGGCACCACGAATAATTGCGGAAAAAACTTCCGGAACAGCAGTGATGTTGCAAATAATTACAATGAGAGAGGCTATCGTATATGCAATTGCCATAAATGGAACCAGTAAAGAGCAGACATCAGCCAAACGCTGTATACCGCCAAGAAGTACAATGGCACAAATAATGGCGCAAATAATAGCAACAACCCAGGCGATAATAGTCTGCTGGGATTCTGTAGTAGGAATAAAGCCTGCAATGGCAGTATTAATGGTGGATGCTATCGTATTAATCTGAGTCATGTTACCGATACCAAAGGAAGCCAAAGTAGCAAAAACGGCAAATATGCAGGCAAGCCATTTCCAGTTCTTACCAAGACCATTAGTGATATAATACATTGGACCGCCTACCCAATCACCTGCTTCATTACGTTCGCGGTATTTGATAGCCAGAGTTACCTCTGAAAATTTGGTGCACATGCCAAAGAGTGCAGAAATCCACATCCAGAAAACAGCGCCCGGACCACCGATAGCAATCGCACCGGATACACCGGCAATGTTACCGGTACCGATAGAGGCAGCAAGTGCGGTACACATAGCTTTAAATGGGGATACAGCACCTTTGGATTTTTCACTTTGCTCAAAAGCTTTACCAAGAGTATTTTTCATGATATGTACGAAATGGCGGAACTGTGGGAAACCACAGCGTATAGTTAAATAAATACCCACGCCCATAATCAGTACCATCATTGGGAGTCCCCAAACGAAACCGTTGATTTTGTCATTTAAATCTGTAATAAATTTTACCATAGTAGTATTCTCCTCATATGAAATTGATAGCTTTATTTTACAAGAAAATGCCAATAAATGCAATATTATACTTATAATTTTCTATATTGTTTCGGTGTGGTTCCCTTAAATTTCCGGAAAACCTTTATAAAATTGCTACTGTCATTAAAGCCGCATTCCATACAAATATCCGTAACAGGCAGTCTTGTACTGTGAAGCATCTGGGCTGCCTTTTCTATGCGGTACATGTTCACATACTCCATAGGGGTCTGGTGAGTGATGGAACGGAAAAAGCGGCAAAAATATTTGGGGTTCATATTGGCCACACCTGCCAGCTCGGAGAGAGTAATGGAAGAGGCGTAGTGTAGCTCAATATACTCCAGAATCGTTTTAATTAAGTCGATTTTGTGAGTGCTGTCCAGGGTGTCCTTTTGACTGATAGTATAGGTATGTTTTTGTAAAATGGTTGCAAAAAGCTGGCTGATGCAGCCCAGAACAATTAATTCCAGTGGACAGCCTGCTTCGCCGACAATGTCAAGTCGCTGAGTGCCAGGGACAGCTGTTAGTGCGTCAGAAATATGGTATGCATCTGACAGCTTCGAGATGACATCATCCACTTCAGGCAACTTTCCCTTAGGGTAATATATTTCCGGTAAAATCTGCTCTCGGTAAATCGGGCGCAGATATTTTTTGACCATATCCAGATTGCGGAAAAGACCGTGCAAATCAAAAAGAAAGCATTCATAAATACAGTTCTCCGGTGTGCCGCCATGGAGCATACCATCCCGTACAAGCAGAGTATCCCCGGCGTGGGCTGTATATACCATATCATCTGTGTGGACTGTAAAGGTGCCCTCGATAATATGAATGATTTCCCATTCCTTGTGCCAGTGCAGAGGCATATTGTAACGGGGATGAGCAGTGTTCAGATAATGATATTCAAAAGGAAAATCAGGTGTACCATGTTGCGTGGATTCATGAAAGGTAAAGGATTTCATAAAAGTTCTCCGTTAAAAAGTGAATATTTTACTATTTTAGGAGATTATACCACAAGAATATAGTGTAAGACAATGATAAAATTACTGTATAGGAAAAAAGGAGGGAAACGGACATGAAGACCTACTATTTAGCAATCGACATCGGTGCCTCCAGCGGCAGGCATATTCTTGGCTCTTTAGAGAATGGCAAAATGCAGCTGGAAGAGGTATATCGATTTGAAAATGGCATGCAGGAGCGAAATGGACACCTGTGTTGGGATTTTGAATATCTTTTTCAAGAAATCAAAAACGGTATGAAAAAGTGTAAGGAGCTTGGCAAGGTTCCTGAAAGTGTAGGCATTGATACCTGGGGCGTAGATTTTGTACTGTTGGACGAGGAAGGCGTGCAGATTGGTGATTCCGTGGGCTATCGAGACCACCGCACGGATGGCATTAAGGAGAAGCTTAATCCGATTATCAGTCAGGAGGAGCTGTATGAGCGTACCGGTATTCAGTTCCAGCCATACAATACTTTAAATCAGCTGGTAGCGCTGAAGGAAGAGGCTCCGGAGCAGTTAGAGCAGGCAAAGGCCATGCTGATGACACCGGATTATTTTACATATCGTCTTACAGGCAATGCAAAACAGGAATACACCATTGCTTCTACCGGTCAGTTGTTGGACTTAAACACCGGCAGCTGGGATATGGAATTGGTTGACAAACTCGGTTTGCCAAAGCAGATTTTTCTGGAGCCACAGGAGCCGGGCACATTGGCAGGCAATTTAAAGCCGGAGGTGGCAGAGGAGATAGGCTTTGACTGCAAGGTACTTATGGTAGCCGGTCACGATACGGCATCCGCGGTTATGGCAGTGCCAAGTCTGGAGGAAAAGGCGCTTTACATCAGCTCCGGCACATGGTCACTGATGGGCTGTGAAAGCAGTGAGTTCAGTAATGATATGGCAAGCATGCAGGCCGGCTTTACCAACGAGGGCGGCTATGGCAGGAAGTATCGTTATCTGAAGAATATTATGGGACTCTGGATGATACAGTCTGTGCGTAAGGAAATTGGCAGGGACAAGTCCTTTGGCGAGATTTGTGAGGCTGCCTCTAAGGAAACAATAACTTCCTTAGTAAATTGTAATGATGAAAGCTTCCTTTCGCCATCAAGCATGGTAGAGGCAGTGAAGGAGTATTGCAGAAAGACCGGACAGCAGGTGCCGGAGACTTTATCAGAGCTGGCTTGCGTGATTTATAACAGTCTGGCAAAATGCTATGGAGAAACAAAGCAGCAGATTGAAGCACTTACCGGTAAGGTGTTTGACAGAATTTATGTCATTGGCGGTGGCTCAAATGCGGCGTATTTGAATGAGCTGACAGCAAAATATGCAGGCTGCGAGGTGTCAGCAGGTCCCGGTGAGGCTACTGCAATTGGTAATTTAATGTGCCAGATGATAAAGGATAAGCAGTTTGGCAGTCTGGCAGAGGCAAGACAATGTGTTATCGACAGCTTTGCTGTAAAAATATATAAGTATAAAAATATATAAGTAAGAGAAAGGAATTTTCATTATGGCAGAAAGCAGATTAATCGGCGGATATCCGGTAATCGGTATCCGACCAACTATCGACGGCAGAAGAGGACCTTTAAAGGTTCGTGAAGGTCTGGAAGAGCAGACCATGGGTATGGCAATGGCCGCCAAGAAATTGTTTGAGGAGAATTTAAAGTATTCTAACGGAGAGCCTGTGAAGGTTGTTATCGCAGATACTACCATCGGTCGTGTGGCAGAAGCAGCAGCCTGTGAGGAGAAATTCAGAAGAGAGGGTGTAGCGATTACACTTACCGTTACTCCATGTTGGTGCTATGGTTCTGAGACAATGGACACAGATCCGACTACTATCAAGGGTGTTTGGGGCTTAAATGCTACCGAAAGACCGGGTGCAGTTTATCTGGCAAGCGTTCTGGCTACTCATGCACAGAAGGGGTTGCCTGCATTTGGTATCTACGGACATGACGTAGT
>JAZRRW010000049.1:0-16424 GCA_045651105.1 Lachnospiraceae bacterium | reverse complement strand
CCTGTTCTAGGCTGTACCTTGAATGCAAACGAGATATCCGCATGATATGCATCATTCGAATCGTCTCTGTCAAGATTATTGGAATGTTCTTGAGGTTTCCCTGTTATTTTAAGAGAAATTCCATCAAGGAAATTTTTCTCGTTGATAATTGTATTTTGCGTTGTTTTATCTTCTTCCCCTATCACTGTTGGTTCCAGAGAAATAAGATAGTGATATAATTTCATAATCAACGCTGCACTGAACTCATCGGCAGCCTTAGACGGTGCACTTGTTTTATTTGTATAGTAGGCATTCACAAATTCCTTTTCTTCCATCTCATTACTAAACGTCCAGATTGCGTATTGCGTTGCTGTCATTGCAATGCCATCTGTCATGCCTTTGATTTCTTCGTCAGAGAACCGACCGGATTGTTGCATCATCTGCTTCACAGCATCCAGACTGCC
The DNA here is from genome assembly GCA_045651105.1 of Lachnospiraceae bacterium. GTDB lineage: Bacteria > Bacillota > Clostridia > Lachnospirales > Lachnospiraceae > RGIG6307. The sequence continues at coordinate 15,981 of JAZRRW010000049.1, read as the reverse complement.
AAAGCCGGAGGTTGTACCCCAATATCCATCAAGAACAACCATATGTATCATCTGAGCTGCACTATTACTGTAATAGGCGGCATCGCTTACGTTCTCTATATGATAGCTATATCCTTTTTCGGCATTCGTTACCTGGTCGGCGCAGTATGCAGTAAATACCTGACCCTTTGCATCTGAGAGGGTAAATTGCTGAATGCTGTCATACCGGGCTGGAAAAGTACCCTCCACCGTTTTATCAGCAAAATACAATCTCGGTACTACAAGGTTTCTATTTATGAATACATTATGATCCGCCCAAACATAAAGTCCTGCACCGTTTTCAGAATAGATTGGCTTTTCGTCCGGACAGGTTATCAAATCAGGCTTATAGCTGGCGTGTGCAGCCCAGAAGGTGCTTAGTTTGTCTGAACCTATATATACATATTCATACCCTTCACTAATTGCCGGTACGTCATCTGCGGTCTTTGGAATTTGCACCGCTGTCACACCTCTTACGATCAGATCGTTATCTTCATTTGCACCAGTCTTGTTGTATACGTAAGTCATTTCATCATTGCAGCCTGTACCTATTGTCTGCGTAACAGTAACGGCCTGCGTATCAATGCTCAGCATCCCCTGTTCTGTAACTTCGGTTATCGTATAATCATAGATACCATCCTTGTCGTTTGCTTTGAAATCGCCATCTTTTCCCCAAACACCTGCTTCTCTGCCAAAGGCAATATTCATGGTTTCGTCTTTTTCTGTACTATCATCGTCCTCAGCATTTAATGGAATGTCAACCGTTAAAATCGGCGCCAGATTTTGAGAGCTTTTTTCAGAGCCTCCTTCGGCAAGATAGGTTCCATCCTTGTTAGTGAATTTATAAATTTCGCTAAACACGGAAGCCCGATTTGCGGAGGTTTTCGATGTACTACTGTAATCTACAATCATACCGCTTGGGGTAATATAATCCTTTGCGTTGCGGAGAATGGTAGTGCCGTATTCATCCCTATTTTTCGTTAAATCTACGCTTATATTTTCCTTTTTACCAACGGTTGTTTCCATTTGAACGTTATATGCACTATTTTCAAGTACTGTCTTGACAAAGCAGTCCGTAATCACATCAAACCCCAACGCATTTGGATGTGGGTCTCCATTGAAATACTTCTTAAAAGTATCCCAATCCTCCTGCGTAGTAACACCTTCACCGTCCGGATCCAGTTTAAATGCTTCAAAATTTTCAACAATAATAGCATCATAGTATTCTGCAACGCCCTTAATCATTTCATTAAAGGGATATACTGCCGCAAGCCGCTTGTTTCCAGTGGACACATTGCCTCCTGAATTCGGTACAACGGTAAAGCAATATACCTCAGCATTGGGATATGTAGTCACAATTTTGTGTAGCATGATGCAATATGCCTCGGCCACAGTCACAGGCTCCCCATAGGTATATGTACCATCTGGATTCTTAACAATCAGGGTATCAAAATCAACATCCTCCACTGAGCCAAATTGGGCGACAATCCCCTTTCCAACATCAGCCGAACCGATGTAAATGGCAATGATATCTGGATCCTGTTCCTCCGTCCCAAGATAGTATGGGCGGCTTTTGTATGCAAGCATTTCCTGCAAATACTGTTGCCAGTCAAGATTATTCGGATAAGAGGCATACAGCAAACCGGTTGAATTTCCTGCATTACTCACAAGAATTTCTGCACCTAATTCCTGCGCCGCCTGATACCACCAGGTATCGTCTACAAGCAGCTCCGTGTTGTGAAAATCACCACCTACAGGGCCATAATACGCTTCACCATACCTGTATGTACAATCTTCACTTGTTATCGGTCTGCTGTCACTCCATCCTGTATAAGTGGAAATACTATCACCAATAACAGAAATATACTTCCCGGACAAAGGCTTCACTTCGGAAGCAGTCGTACTATTCGCTGTAATAACCTCCGACTGAAACAAGCCAAGTAGTACTACCAGTACAATTGCTGTTTTTACCAATGTCAAAGTAAATATATTCCAATCCTTTTCAAACTTTTTCATTTGTCTCTCCCCTCATTTTATATTTTTTTGACATTATATCACTTTTATGTTGCATTTGCAATATACTAGTTTGCAAAAATATAATTAAGCATTGTTTATTTGGGGAATTCTAGTTTGTAGACTGTACTTATGGAGGTGAGTTTTATGAACGAACGGAGACGACAGCAATATAAGATGATTGGTCTGAACATTGCATACTACCGCAAACTCAAAGGGATTACTCAAATGAAGCTGGCTGAGCAGGTAAATATCAGCCGCACGCATATGAGTAACATTGAAGCGCCTAATATGCCTACATCCATTTCCCTGGATGCGTTGCTTGACATTGCCGATGCATTGGATGTTCCTGCTTCCAATCTTTTGCATTTTAACCGGTAGTAGCCATTGCTTGTGCATAGCATAGCAATGGCGTATTAGGGGATTTACAATAATACATTACATGTGCATTGTTTACTTGTGTACTTATTTTATTGTACTTCATTACTTTTGTCAATACAAAAAGAGCCGATATTTCCATATCAGCCCTTAAAATTTTCCAATCTCTTGATTTTGGTAATTTGAGCATAAAAAAAAGACACCGTGCATGATGCACGATGACTTCTTTCACATTTCGTCTGCTCTCCTACAAATACCCTACCGCTTCCTTCTCGTCCAACTGGAACTGCACACAGATTTTGGACAAAATCTGCTCATCCGTCATATTAAATTCGCGACAGGTTGCCACGGTACCCTTGATTATTCCACGCGCTTCTACTCTGTCTAAAAATTCACACATATTCGTGTCACTCCTTTCTTCGGAATACGCTTCCTCAAATCTTGCATCTCCTGCAATAACTGACATCAAGTCAAATACCTCTCGCACATGCTCTAAAGTTTCTTTACTGGGTATGTAGTCGTTGTTCTCCCTCATCTGCACAAAATAGTCCGCTACCACCTTGAAATCACTCTGAAACAGCTCCACCTGCTCACGGGTCAGGAACGCTACTTCAAAAACATTTATCCGGTAGTCACTAATAAAGGGTTTAAGCTCCTTAATTTTAAACTTGTTCTTATGCCAGTACTTGGCCACATCCCTTTCCTGCTCCCTGAGACTGCCGTCTGCCTTGTAGTAGCTGCGGGCTCTGGCGTCTGTCAGTTCCTCTTCCTTGATTACCTGCCTGCCGTTAAACATAAAAACATTTATGATATCGGCAAACACATCGTTATAGGCTTCCAAAGTTTTTTCTGTAATATCTTTTTCCAACATTTCACCTGTACTTTCCGACTCTCCAAGTCCATGTAATGATGAATGCTTTTATGCATTTAAAGACTTAACCTTTGTAACCTAAAAATGTGACCTCCTTAATTCACATTGTAGCACATTAAACCTTGTTAATCAATACCAATATACTCAATATTTAAATTTCAAATGTAACAGTCTCGCTTTAATTACGAATCAGGCGTAAAGCAAAAAAACATCCCTCTATTACTTACTAGGCATTTAGGGCGCATTTTGTCACAAAAAATATTATAAACTTTTTATAAAATAATAACTAACATCAAAAAACGAGCCTTGCGTCGCACCTGGGCAGGTTACGACTCAAGGCTCTATGTCATTGATAGATGTCAGCTTATTTATTTTTCTTCTTGCCGGATACCAGGAACATACTGATTAACAGTGCGATAATATAAAGCACCAGTGTCAGGATCAGTACTGTCTGATAACCTTCAGGATTTACCATGTTGCCATGTCCGTCATCAGCAAAGGTACCCACGTTATTTACAATAAGGGTAGCAATCTGATTACCTGTAAGGCCTGCAAATGCCCATGCAGAAAGTGTAATACCGTGGATTGCACTGATATTCTTCATACCATAGTGGTCGGAAAGTAAGGTAGGCACATTACTGAAACCACCGCCGTAGCCTGCATTTACTACGAACAACAGAATTAAAACTAAAATCATCAGAACGGTGTTCTGTCCCATGTTAGTAATACCATTAGTAGCCACAACAAGACCGGTTGCTACAATAGATAATACGAAAATAATCTTGTAGATTGTGTTTCTATCCTTCATGGTATCAGCCCATGCAGAGAAGCCCAAACGTCCGCCTGCATTAAACACAGCAGTAACAGAAGAAAGAACACCAGCTATTGCACCAAGGCCGATACACTTGATAATCATCTTTTCCTGAGAAATCAGGCAGAGACCACAGGTAATATTGATGTAAAACATCAGCCAGATACCGATAAATACCACCGGCTTGGACTTGATAACGTCCATAGCACCTGCGCCCTTTTCCTGGGTAGCAGGCTCATGCCAGCCTTCCGGTTTCGCCAGTAACAAGTGACCTACAAACATCATCACAAAATATACACAAGCTAAAATCCAGAACATTTTGTAAATACCGCCCTCACCTAAAGAGCCAAGTAAAGACTGCATAATCGGGCTTGCAATGGCCTTTGCAGCACCAAAGCCTGCAACTGCCAGACCGGTTGCCAGACCCTTGCGGTCCTGGAACCACAGCATCAGAGTCTTAACCGGTGAAAGGTAACCTGTACCCAGACCGATACCCATGATGAAACCGTAGCAAATGTAAATACCGATTAAAGCTACAAGGCTGCCCGGATTCTGACCGCCGTACCAGATAAAGAAACCGGTACCTGCCATACCAACTGCAAAGCAGACAGCAGCAATCAATGAAGAACGATGAATATCCTTTTCTACGATATTGCCCAGGAATGCTGCAGACATACCCAAGAAAAAGATAGCGAAACTAAATGCCCATTCTGTAGCACCTTTGCAAAAACCAATGTAATCTGCAATTTCCTGGCTGAAAATAGACCAGCAATATACAGTACCGATACTACAGTGAAGCAACAGTGCAGGAATAGCTGCACGAATCCATTTGTTTTGAATATTTTTCATATGTAACTTCTCCCTAAAATTAATAATAAAAGGTTTGCTCTCAATTTGCCATTGTACTCCTGAATTCATAAATTTTCAATAGAATTTCATAAAAATTTTAGAATGTTCCTCAATAAATACAAAAAGGCTTCTTACAATATTTCCATCGTAAAAAGCCCTTTCATTCACATTATTTCATCTTACTTGCCTTCTCCATTCTCCTTGCGTAAAACTTACCATTTCTGGAGAACAGCCACAATCCCATTACAATGAGTATCACACCTGTAGACAGCTGGGATCCATCGTCATAAAACATACCATAATTGCTTGCTACATATACAATGACATTAATAATGGCATGCAGTACTACCGGCACCACGAATTGTCCGGAGTAATGATATGCATATGCCAGTACCAGTCCCAAGGCAATGCTGTACACCATTTGTATGCTGTTGCCGTGATAAATACCAAAAGCTACTGCTGACAGAATAGCCGCATAGGACGGCTTCATAAGCGTCTTGCCCTGTGTAAATAAAATTCCTCTGAAAACCAATTCCTCTGCTAACGGACTGTAAATTCCATACAGTAGAAGTCCTGCGCCCAGTCCCACGGAATAAAGACTGTCTGCTGCTTCTTGATAATTGCCAACTTGCAAAAATCTCACCAATCCCAATATAATGGTCTCCTTAATACCGAGCATCTGACAAAGCTGTCCCAGCCCCCAGACAACCCAGTCCATAGATGCAAAGACGATGTTAATACCGATTGCCAGACAAAGACATATCATCAGCCATCTGAACCAATCCATTCCCTCAAACTTAAGCTTCGGATTCTTACCTCTGGCCAGACTTTCTTTGCCACCACCTATCTTGTACATGAAAATAAAAACAACAATTAACGTAAAGATGGAAATGATTGCGGAACCATTTCCGCTGAAATACAGCTCACCGGTTGCTTCATCCTCTGCCACCAGGAAATTGTGCAGACTCTCACTCTGCTTGGATGCAAAGGATGCTATAAAAGCAACCACCTGACTTACAAGCTGACTGCCACAGTAAAAGAGTAACAACGGATAAGCCAGCTTCCAAAGTACCTGCATCAAGCCTTTTTTGCCCTGCGGTGCATTCTGTCCGGCGGATGACTCTGCGCGATAGTCATTGGCCTCATACTGTGCTCTCTGTGCAGCTGCAGCTGCAAGCTGTGCTTCCTTTAATGCTTCTGCCTCTTTTTTTCTTGCTGCGTCTTTTTTCACTTCAAGCTCGCTATCTTCCATAAATAAACTATGTACCTCAGCAACGCTTTCCACAATGTAGTCCGGCTGTGCCAGAGTCAGCTCCTCCCTGGAGCCATAACCATATGTAACTGCAATGCTAGCAACACCCATGTCCTTGGCACCCTCTACGTCAAATTTGCGGTCACCAATCATAACCACCTGATCCTTACGGATTTTACCATAATGAAACAGCTGATTTAACGCTTCATGAATCACCTCAGCCTTTTCCACACGTTCTCCGTCCAGTTCAGAGCCTACAATTACTTCAAAATATTTAGCAATATTAAAATGATTCAAAATATCCTTTACAAAGCACTCCGGCTTGGAAGATGCCACTGCAAGATGGTATCCATAATCCTTTAAATCCGACAATAATGCAGGAATTCCTTCATATATTTTATTTTCAAACTTACCGGTAACTGAAAAACGCTCCCTGTACTTCTCAATGGCAACAAGCGCCTGCTCCTCGCTTAGACCATAATACTGCATAAAGCTGTCCTTTAAAGGTGGACCGATAAAAGGCTCCAGCTTGTCTAAATCCGGCTCCTCAATATCAAATGCTTTCAATGCATACTGTGCACAGGTACATATCCCCACCTTAGGGTCTGTCAGTGTACCATCCAAATCAAACAGGATATAATTTTTGTTAGTTATCATATGTGACCTCCATTAACGTCAGACCTTTCCCCGGTATCAGGTGCCCTGACTTACTTCTATCTTTGGCTTCCAGAATACCCGGAATATCCTCTGCTTTTCGAATTCCTAAACCCGTTTCTATTAACGTCCCCATCATAATCCGCACCATATGGTACAAAAAACCATTGCCCTTAAAGGTAAAAAGCACTTCCTCTCCGAACCTTTCTATCTCAATGCTGTCCACCGTGCGTACTGTAGACTTTCTGCCGCGCTTGGCAGAAGTAAAGGACTGATAATCATGGGTACCGAGGAGAAATGCTGCTGCCTGCTTCATAGCAGCCATGTCAAGCTTCCCCGGCACCTGATGCACATATTTACGTCTGAAAACAGGTTTGCTTGCACTATTCCAGATACAGTATCTGTACACCTTGCCCTTTGCGTTCAATCTGGCATGAAAACGCTCCGGCTTCTCCTCGCAGCTGATAACGGAGATATCCTCCGGAAGATACGCATTCATATATGCCATAATCTCTTCCGGGGTCTTGTCCGTATCCATATGAAAGCTGGCAGCCTGTCCCAAGGCATGTACGCCTGCATCAGTTCTTCCTGCTCCCTGAATTTCTATGGGTGCATCGCACATTTTGCTGAGCAAGGCTTCTAACTTGCCCTGAATGGTATTATCCGTGGATATCTGCCTCTGCCAGCCCTGATATCTGGTACCGTCATATTGTAATACTATTTTAAAATTTCGCACCTTTTCTCCTTCCGACCTGCTCACCGCCCGGACCGCGCCTATCCGTTATTTGCTGACTACCCAAGGATTCTCTGCCCCGGTCATAAATGCTTTACAACCACGCAGGCTATCTCCCACAATAGTACGCAAATAATTCTGCGTATAAAAGGCCATGTGATGGGATACGATGACATTTGGATAACTGCGGAACAACGCCAGTTCCCTATTAGTCAGCACATCACACTTTCTATCATAATAATTTAAATCAAATTCATTCTCAATCACGTCTAAGGCTGCTGCTCCAACCTTGCCGCTCTCCACAGCATCTACTAAAGCCTTACTGTCAATCAGACCGCCTCTGCCTGTATTCACAATAATAACGCCCTGCTTCATTCTGTCAAAAGCTTCTGCATTCAATAAATGGAAATTCTCCTCAGTAATTGGTGCATGCAGACTGATAATATCTGACTGCTCCATCAGGCTTTCCAATGAAACGTATTCACCCAGTGCTGCTGCCGCTTCACTTGGGTATATATCATAGCAGAGTATCTTACAGCCAAATCCGGATAAATTACGCATCACAGTTTGACCAATACGACCGGTTCCAATAATTCCCACGGTCATATCCTTTAATTCTCTGCCGATAAGACCTTTCAAGGTATAATCCTGCACTGCATTCCTGGCCATAATGGCTTTCATATGGCGCATAGCCATAATTATCAGCATGACAGTATAGTCACCTACCCCATCCGGGCCATAAGGGGTATTTGCGACAGTTATGCCAAGCTCCTTTGCGGCTGCGACATCAATGTGATCATAGCCAATACAACGTGTCACAATGTATCTGACACCCTTGTCATAATAGAGTTTCATTAGCTCCTTGTCTATTGGTGTGGTAGTGATAACCACGCACGGACTGCCTTCTACAAAATGTACATTTTCCTTAGAAGGGACTTCCTTTGTAATCACCAGTTTAAGCCCTAACTCCTTAGCATTTCGCTCAAATTCCGGTAATTCATCATAATTTCTACAACTAAATACTGTTACCTGCATAAGTTACTCCTTGTCTCCCACCTGGTAATCCTCTATTTCCTTTAATTCTATCTCGTCATACTGACGTAGACGCCTGATTCTTCCGATAAGTAATAGCACGGACTGCTCTGTACTTTTAAAAACACCTTCCCGATATAAAGTAACAGTCAAAATACCTAAAGGCACTGCTACAATCATACCGAAAACACCACTGATTTTGTAGCCGGCAAACAGTAAAAATAACGTCGGAATGGGATGTACCCCGAGAGTATCCCCTACAAATTTGGGCTGAATCACCTGGCGAACCAGCTGTGAAATACCCCAAATAGCCATCATACCGGCTGCTGCCAGATACTGTCCATTTATCAGTTTAATCAAAGCCCACGGCCATAGTACAGCTCCCGTACCGAACACCGGAAGCAAATCCAAGATAGCGATACCAAGTGCAATAATGATTGCATAATCTACCTTTAGTATGGTCAATCCTATAAAAATTAACATATAAATCCATATTTCTATTTTAAACTGGGCCTTAAAATATCCGCCGATAGATTCCACAAAGCATTTCTTTACCAGACTCCAGACATTCCGGATACTTCTTGGTATCCATGCATGCAGCTTCTGATAAATCATCTCACGCTCTACCACAAAGAAATAGGTAGCAAGCAGACACATAATCGTAAAAATAATAATATCCGGCACCCTTTTAGCAATATTTCCTACAATAGAAATAGTGGGCGCGCTAAGATTACTTACCGCTTCTGCAATATAATCACCACTATTGGATATAATATTCTCTAAAGCAGTGGTACCTTCACCGGGCAACAACTCCAACAGATCAAATATAATCTGAAACATGCCCTGTGCTTCTGCCCTCATATCATTCCATAACGTCGGCAGATCTGCAAGAAAACTTGCAAACAAGCTTCCAATCTGCACTCCAATACCATAAATTGCAGCCACAACTGCACCGATGATGGCTACTACCACAAAAACCATACTCATCCTGCGTTTTAGCTTTAGGTGCTTTTCCACAAACCGAACAATCGGTGTAACGATACAGGAAATAACCCATGCCACTACAAAGGGCATAAAAAACACTAAAACCTTTGGCAGAACAAATAATATCAGCAATAAAGATACCGCAAAAATACACAGGTTGCATAAAATTTTAATGTACGTAAAATTCTTCTGACCCATACTTCTTCCTTTCCAGCGAAACTATCACTTTTCAAAAAAGCTTACCGTCACTGCTCCAGACAGAGCCTGTCAATATACTCGTATATATCCTCTCTGCCTTGCTTGGTTTCTGCAGAGAACGGAATCACTACCGTCCCCTTTACTACATTTAATCCCTGCTTTAACATTTTAATATGCTTCTGAACCTGACTGCGATTGATTTTATCCAGTTTCGTAGCAATAATCACCGGTTGATAACCCTGTTCCAAAATCCATTGATACATCTGCTTATCATTACCGGATGGCTCATGACGAATATCAATTAACAAAAATACTACCTTTAACATCTTGGAGGTATGCAGATATTTTTCTATCATTTTGCCCCACTTGGCCTTTATCTCTTCGTTGGCCTTGGCATACCCATATCCGGGCAGGTCTACAAAATACAACGCACCTTCTACACGCTCCTTCAGCTGACTGCTGACCACAACGCCGTCAGATGCCGCCTCACTGCTGCCATTCTCTGCCTCCTGTATTACCGGTCTCTCATGATAGCAGGACACATGATAAAAATTGATCGTCTGCGTCTTGCCCGGCTGAGCACTGGTTCTGGCCAGATTCCTACGATTCATCAAACTGTTTATCAGACTGGATTTACCTACATTACTCTTTCCTGCAAAGGCAATCTCTATATGCTCGTTTTCCGGAAACTTACTGGTAATACCACAAACTGTTTCCAAATTTACATCCTTAATAACCATACGCGTTCCTTTCTGCCTGTGCCACAGCCATAGGCCGCTGCACTTTCCTTTCGTCAACCTAACCTACAAAGGCTGCCGACAACACCTCGTTCATATGCATCACAGGCATTACTTCCATATCCCCGATAATCTCACCTGAAAGTTCCGCCAGATCCTTACGATTTTCTTCCGGAATAAGGACTCGCTTAATTCCTGCCATATTGGCTGCAAGAAGCTTCTCCTTCAGGCCTCCGATAGGCATAACCTTTCCACGAAGATTTATTTCTCCGGTCATGGCAATCAAGTGGTCTACCGGCCTTTCTGCAAAAGCACTGAGCATAGCTGTGGCCATGGTAATACCTGCGCTGGGACCATCCTTTGGCACTGCTCCCGCAGGGATATGTAGGTGAAAATCATGTGTATCAAAATAGTCGACTTCCACGCCATACTGCTCGCCGATACTGCGAACATAAGTATATGCAATCTGGGCGGATTCCTGCATCACCTCACCCATCTGACCGGTCAGCTTAAGCTTACCCTCGCCCGGCATTGTATTTACCTGAATTTCCAGAGTGTCACCACCTACACTGGTCCATGCCAATCCTCGCGCAATGCCTATTTCCGGCTTTTTATTCGCTTCAATCTGATGATATTTCTCTTTACCCAAAAAGGCGGAAATATTGGTAGCTGTAACCTTCAATTGCTGCTTTTCCCCATCTGTTAAAAGCTTGCGTGCAGCCTTCCTGCAAAGCTCACCAATGGTACGTTCCAAATTACGCACACCCGCTTCTCTAGTGTAACTCATAATAATCTTACGAATAGCCCCATCCGTAAAGCTGATAGCCTGCTCCATACCATGCTCAGCCACCTGCTTAGGCACCAGATGCTTTTTGGCAATATGAAACTTCTCATTGGCTGTGTAACTGTTTACCTCTATCACATCCATACGATCTAAAAGAGGCGTAGGGATATTAGATATATCATTGGCAGTTGCCACAAAAAACACCTCAGATAAATCCAGCGGTATTTCCATATAATTATCACGAAACGCCTTATTTTGCTCCGGATCCAATACCTCTAAAAGAGCTGCGAAGGCATCCCCTCTATGATCCACACCTACCTTGTCTATTTCATCCAAAAGCATAACCGGATTTTTCACACCGGCCTGCTTTATACCGGTGGCTACACGCCCCGGCATAGCACCGATGTAGGTCTTTCTGTGACCACGGATTTCGGCCTCATCATGAACACCACCGAGACTGATACGTACGTATTTTTTGCCCAGTGCATCGGCTATAGAACGTGCAATAGAACTCTTACCGGTACCGGGAGGTCCTACCAGACAGATAATAGGACTCCTTCCGTGTTGATTATATGCTCGCACAGCCAGAAACTCTAATATACGTTCCTTTACCTTTTCCATGCCATAATGCTTGGCATCGAGCACATGCTCTGCCCTCTTTAAATCCATCTGATCCACCGTTCCTCTATTCCAAGGCATATCCAAAAGCGTCTCTATATAATTGCGCTCTACACTGGCCTCCGGACCATTCCCCATAAGTGAACGAAGTCTGCTGATTTGCTTTTTGATTTTATTCTTTACCTCATCAGAGGCATCCAGACTCTCCAGTCTCTCCATAAACGTATCGGCGTCAGAGCCTGTAGTATCCTCTCCCAGCTCTTCTCGGATAACTTTTAACTGCTCTCTTAAAACATATTCTTTTTGCTGCTTATCAACACGCTGCTTTACCTTCTCGCTGAATTCTACTCTGGCCTTACCGATATAGGTTTCCTCAGTCAAAATAATATTTAACTGCTCAAACCGTTCCTGCAAGGAAACAGTACTTAAAAGCTGTTGCTTTTTATCTACAGGAAGCGGCAGGGTAACACCGATAAAGTCTATGGTCCGGCTGATACTGTCCGTTTTCTCCATAAATTCTATGATACCCTTACCTACCCTCGGATAATACCGCAAATACTCAGCAAGTCCTATCTCCAGCTGATGAAACATCGCTTCTTTTAAAGAAGATTCCAGCAAATCCTCCTTATCCTCTATACATGGCTCAACCCGTGCTGTCAGATGACCGTTTCTCAAAGTAGCCTCACGCAGTGTACAACGTTCCAATCCTTCTACAAGTACACGTAAGTTTCGGTTCGGAAGTCTGGTAATCTGTCTGACACGTGCCAAAACACCTATCTCCTCCATATCAGCCATTTGCGGCTCTTCTGTGGAGGCATATATTTGTTTAGCCAAAAACAACAACTGGTCACCATTCATGGCCTCTTCAACTGCCTGTATGCTTATTTTACGATTGACGTCAAAATTTAAATTCATCTGTGGAAATACCACCAGGCCGCGCAATGCAACCATAGGATACTCCCGAGACGCCTTAACTTCTGTCTCTACTATTTCTAAAACTTCTTGTTCCATAACTCCTCATTTACAAAGCTCTCCACCCTGATATATAGATAGCTGCTTTTCTAATATACAAAATCATGCGACGTAAGCCACGGGGTAAACACACCGCGTACATACATCGCATGGTATTCTTCTGCTTATATTCCGCTGCGTATTATCACCGGTTTATCCTTGCCTTCTATAGAGGCCTTGGTAATAATGCACTTTACAATCGTTTCATCACTCGGTATTTCATACATAACATCGCGCATAGCCTGTTCCAAAATAGAACGCAAGCCTCTGGCACCGGTTTTCTTTTCAAAGGCCTCCTTTGCAATGCTCTCAATTGCGGCATCCTCAAACGTGAGCTCCACATCATCAAAATCGAACAGCTTCTGATACTGCTTTACCAGTGCATTCTTTGGCTCACACAAAATACGTTTAAGCGCCTGAGTATCCAAACCATCCAGGGACACACTGATAGGTACACGACCTATAAACTCCGGAATCAGACCAAACTTAATCAAATCCTGAGTAGTAACCTGTTTAAAGATTTCACCAATATCCTTGTTGGTCTTTTTTACAACAGCCTGATTGAAACCGATAGCACTGCGATCCAGTCTCTTCTCAATAATCTGCTCCAGGCCTGCAAAAGCACCACCGCAAATAAAAAGAATATTGGAGGTATCAATAGGGATAAGCTCCTGCTGCGGATGCTTACGTCCACCCTGTGGCGGTACATTAGCAATAGTACCTTCTATCAGCTTAAGCAATGCCTGCTGCACACCCTCACCGGACACATCACGGGTAATAGATACGTTCTCTCCCTTTTTGGATATTTTGTCAATTTCATCCACATAAATAATACCATACTGAGCACGCTTAATATCGTAATCAGCAGCCTGAATAAGCTTTAAGAGAATATTCTCAACATCCTCGCCTACGTAACCTGCTTCTGTCAGCGTAGTAGCATCTGCAATAGCAAAAGGTACATTAATAATCTTAGCAAGGGTCTGCGCAATATAAGTCTTACCACAACCGGTAGGTCCTAACAGCAAAATATTGCTCTTCTGAAGCTCAATATCATCCTCATGCCTCTCATCCCTGCCTGCCAGAACACGCTTGTAATGATTATAAACTGCCACAGCCAGAGTCTTCTTTGCATCATCCTGACCTATCACATATTCATCCATAAAGGCCTTGATTTCCTTTGGCTTTAACAGATTGATTTCCATCTCATCTGCATGCGCCTCTAAACCATCTTCATATAATTCTTCTTCAATAATTTCAGAACACAGAGAAATACATTCATCACAAATATAAATACCGTCCGGTCCTGCAATCAGCTTTCTCACGGCATCCTGTGGTTTGCCGCAGAAAGAACACTTTATTTTAATAGGAGCTTTTCCTGACATAACTTTCCTCTTAACAATGAGGGGCATGAAGCACGCCCCTCAAAATAAATATTTATTTCTTGGTAACAACGCTGTCAATTAAGCCATAAGCAACCGCTTCCTCAGCAGTTTTCCAGTTGTCACGTTCCGTGTCTGCGGCCACCTCTTCGATGTCCTTGCCACAGTTCTCAGCCAAAATACGATTCAGCTTTTCCTTAGTCTTTAAAATATGCCTTGCAGCAATCTCGATCTCGGTAGCCTGTCCCTGTGCTCCGCCAAGTGGCTGATGAATCATAATCTCAGCATTTGGCAAAGCCATACGCTTGCCCTTAGCACCGCCTGCAAGCAGGAACGCGCCCATGCTGGCAGCCATACCGATACAAATAGTTGATACATCACACTTAATATACTGCATGGTATCGTAAATTGCCATGCCTGCTGTAACGGATCCACCGGGACTGTTGATGTACAAATGGATATCCTTATCCGGATCCTCAGCCTCTAAAAATAATAACTGTGCTACAACCAGGGAGGCTGTAACCTCATTCACCTCTTCACCCAGAAAAATAATTCTGTCCTTTAACAGTCTGGAATAAATATCATAGGATCTCTCCCCCCTGCTCGTCTGCTCTATAACATAAGGCACTAAGCTCATGATGATCCTCCTTAATTTTAAATTTTATTTCTCAACTGCATTTGCAACAATAAATTCAACAGCCTTTGCGATAGCAAGATCAGCCATAACCTGCTTCTTACCGCCTTCACCCAGCATTTCTTCTACAGCTGTAGCTTCCATCTTGTACTGCTCAGCCATCTTTGCAACCTCAGCCGTAAAATCTTCTTCAGATGCTTCAATGCCTTCTGCTGCAACAATTGCCTCTAATACAAGGCTGGACTTGATGCGGCTTTCAGCCTGTGGCTTCACCTGATCCATCATAGTAGCAGCTGTCATGCCTGTAAACTGGAAGTACTGTTCTAAAGATAATCCCTGCATCTGTAATCTCTGTGCAAAGTCATCTACCATCTGTCTCTGCTGTGTCTCAATCATTGCCTCAGGAATTTCCATGGAAGCATTTGCTACAACTGCATCCACTACTGCATTTTCCTTTGCGTTCTTTACTTCTGCTTCTCTCTTTTCAGCCAACTTCTTCTCAACAGAAGCTCTGTATTCTTCCATAGTATCAAATTCAGATACTTCTGAAGCAAACTCATCATCTAATTCAGGTAATTCTTTTTCTTTAATTTCCTTAATAGTACATTTGAAAACAGCTTCCTTGCCTGCTAAATCCTCTGCGTGGTAATCTGTAGGGAAAGTAACGTTTACCTCTACCTCTTTGCCGATTTCAGCACCTACTAACTGCTCTTCAAAGCCCGGAATGAAGGAACCGGAACCAATGGTAAGAGGATAATCCTCACCCTTACCGCCTGCAAAAGCCTCGCCATCCACAAAGCCCTCAAAGTCAAGAACGGTCATATCGCCATCCTTCACTGCTCTGTCCTCTACAGCGATTTCTCTGGCATTTGCTTCCTGCTCACGCTTGATTTCCGCATCTACTTCCTCAGCAGAAACAGTAGCCTCTACCTTGTCAACCTCTACACCCTTGTACTGGCCAAGTGTAACCTCAGGCTTCACAGGAACCTCTGCTGTAAAAATGAAAGGCTTGCCTGCTTCAATCT
>JAZRRW010000048.1:0-34694 GCA_045651105.1 Lachnospiraceae bacterium | reverse complement strand
CGGGAACTACCACGTGGCGAATCCACATAGGGATGTCTTTGTCGCTTAAGTACTGTACAAAAGCAAGAATACCATCATTTGGCTGTGCTGTCAATTCCAGATGTTTCTCCGGATCAATGTGTTTGATATCCAGCATCACCAGATCTGTAAGCTCCATCAGCTTGTCCAGCTTCGTGGTGTAGGCTGTATTGCCCGGTTTGTACGTAACACCTGAGGTATCAATACATGTATGAATATCACGTTCTTTGGCCAGGGTAAATAAGTCAATCAGGAAGTCTACCTGTAAAAGAGGTTCACCACCGGTGACAGTAATGCCGCCGTTTCTATAAAAACTACGATTATGTTCCACTTGCTCGATAATTTCAGCCGGCTCCATAAGTGTGCCTGCATTTATTGCCCAAGTGTCGGGATTATGACAATAGGCACAGCGCATAGGGCAACCCTGTAGAAATACTACAAAACGTAAACCGGGGCCATCCACGGTACCCATACTTTCTAATGAATGAATTCTGCCTTTTGTCATAAATATCTGCCTTCCTTTTTGTTTATTTTAATAGAGCAGTGGCACAGGCCACCGCTCTTAAAGTTGAAGCGGTTCATACCGCCTGGTTCTTATAATCCTTCGTGGAATGTACGAGAGATAACGTCAGCCTGCTGTTCCGGAGTTAATTTAATGAAGTTAACTGCATAACCGGAAACACGAATGGTAAGCTGTGGATACTTTTCAGGGTTCTTCTGAGCATCCAGTAATGTTTCTCTGTTAAGTACGTTTACGTTTAAGTGGTGACCGCCTTGTACAGCGTAACCATCTAATAATGATACTAAGTTATCAATCTGAGCATTGCTTGCTGCCATAATATTAATCCTCCTGTTTATTCTGAGTCATCAATGCCTTCATGCAGGGTAGGTATGCTGCATGCCATAGGGTTAGAGGAGCAGTCCGCACAACCCATGGTCTGCACGTTTTTGGTCAGTGACATATCTCCGTCACATTCGATGTTTACATGTCCCACACCATTAGACATACCATTATCCAACATTTTTATAAGGTCATCAATCATTTTGTCCTGATTCATAGCCATACTCCTTTCTGATAATGCTTATCAGTAAAGAGTATGTGCTAAAAAATCAGAAATACTGATAAGTTACTAAATTATTTGCTTAAATCGATTTCGATGTCGCCGGCGAAAATCTGATCTTCCTTACCAAGAGCACCCGGAATAATGGTAAAGGTGTTAGAAATACCATCCTGTGCATCGTTGAAAGGTAATTTTGCAACGGAAGCTAAGGAAGCAACTGCACCATTCTTGTCACGTCCGTGCATTGGGTTAGCACCCGGAGCAAATGGCTGGCCAGCCTTACGTCCGTCCGGTGTAGAACCTGTAGCCTTACCATAAACTACGTTAGAAGTAATGGTTAAGATAGAGGTTGTAGGAACACCGTTTCTGTAAGTGTGATGTCTTCTGATCATGGTCATGAAGGTAGAAACAAGCTTGTTAGCGATTTCGTCTACACGGTCATCGTCGTTACCATACTTAGGGAACTCACCATTAATCTCGAAGTCATAGATGATGCCGTCTTCGTCTCTAACAGCCTTAACCTCTGCATACTTGATAGCAGATAAGGAGTCAGCCACTACAGAAAGACCTGCGATACCTGTTGCAAAGTAACGCTTAACGTCTCTGTCATGAAGAGCCATCTGTGCTCTTTCATAGCAGTACTTGTCATGCATATAATGGATAATGTTCAGAGTATTTACGTATACATCTGCTAACCATTCCATCATATCTACATACATAGACCAAACTGTATCATAATCTAAAACATCGCCAACATAAGGACGATATTTAGGACCAACCTGCTTCTTGGTCTTTTCGTCAATACCACCGTTTAATGCGTAAAGCAAGCATTTAGCTAAGTTTGCACGAGCACCAAAGAACTGCATTTCCTTACCAACTCTCATGGAAGATACACAGCAAGCGATAGCATAGTCATCACCGTGGGTAACTCTCATAAGGTCGTCGTTCTCGTACTGAATAGAAGATGATAAAATAGACATCTTCGCACAGAAACGCTTGAAGTTTTCCGGTAATCTGGTGGACCAGAGAACGGTTAAGTTTGGTTCCGGACTTGCACCTAAGTTAGAAAGTGTGTGCAGGTAACGGAAGCTCATCTTTGTTACTAAGTGACGACCGTCAATACCAACACCTGCTAAGGATTCAGTTACCCATACCGGGTCACCGGAGAATAATGCATTATATTCTGGTGTACGAGCAAATTTGATAAGACGTAACTTCATAATGAAGTGGTCAACAAATTCCTGAATCTGCTCTTCTGTGAAAGTACCATTCTTTAAGTCTCTTTCAGCGTAGATATCGATGAAAGTAGAAGTACGTCCAAGAGACATAGCAGCACCGTTCTGCTCTTTAACAGCTGCTAAATAACCAAAGTAGGTAGCCTGAATAGCTTCCTTAACGTTGGTAGCCGGCTTAGAGATGTCACAGCCGTAAGAAGCTGCCATTTCCTTCATCATCTTTAAAGCAATGATCTGTTCGGAAATTTCTTCACGAAGACGAATAACCTCGTCAGTCATAACGCGGCCGGTAGAATCCTTCTGCTCTAACTTGTCTTCGATAAGTCTGTCAATACCATATAATGCAACACGTCTGTAGTCACCGATGATACGACCACGGCCGTAAGCATCCGGAAGACCTGTAACAACGTGAGAAGAACGGCAAGCTCTCATTTCCTGATTGTAAGCATCGAATACACCTGCATTGTGTGTCTTGCGATGTGTAGTAAAGAACTCGGAAATTTCCGGATCTACTGTGTAGCCATTGTCAGAGCATGCCTTTTCTGCCATACGGATACCGCCATAAGGCTGTAAAGAACGCTTGAAAGGCTTGTCTGTCTGGAAACCTACGATTGTTTCCTTGTCTTTGTTTAAATAACCCGGGCCATGGGATGTGATAGTGGAAACAACCTTTGTATCCATATCAAGCACACCGCCTGCTTCACGCTCCTGCTTCATTAAGTCAAGAACCTGGTCCCATAAATCTGTTGTGTTCTGTGTAGGGCCTGCTAAGAAAGCATCATCTCCGTCATATGGAGTGTAGTTCTTCTGGATGAAATCACGTACGTTTATTTCGTTTACCCATTTGCCGCCTACAAAATCTGTCCATTCTGGTCTCATTTGAAAAGCCTCCTATAAAATGAAATAAATAAATTAGGTTAATATAGTATTGGAATTTTGCTATTTCCTATGCTTTTATTATAAGATTGACAAGGGTCTTAGTCAAGCGGATACAGTGTACTTTTTTCTATACAAGCGCTGAAAAATTTTACAAAATTTACAAACAGAAAGAGAAAACAATAATTGTATACTTGCATGAAATCGGGGAAAGTATTATACTAGATAATAGAAATATTTTTTAGGAGGAATTGTTATGGCAAAAATTACAAAGGACATGACCATCGGACAGGCTCTTCAGACCAACCAGAATATCATTCCTGTTTTGTTTGAAATCGGTATGCATTGTCTGGGTTGTCCGTCTGCTCAGATGGAGACATTGGAAGAAGCGGCAATGGTACATGGTATTGATGTAGATGAGTTAATGGCAAAGATTGCTGCAGTAGAAGAAGCATAAAGCTATGATACAGAGAGCCTCCCTCAGCTCACTTGCCTGCCGGAGGTTCTTTTTAATTGACCTTGCGCATATAATGAAAGGGAGTGAGGGATAGAATGAAAAAGAAATATCGTTTTTTAATTTTTGCTATCCTGGTAGCTTCCTTTTTTTGGAATATTTACTGGAATAGCACCATTGTGGTACATACGTATACCCATGTAAACGAGGATGTGCCGGAGGGATTTGAGGGCTTTCGCATTGTGCAGCTGACGGATATTCACTCTGTGAGAAATGAAAAGCAGGGACAGCTGATTTATGACAAGACTGCTGCCGAGGAGCCGGATATTATTTCTCTGACCGGTGATTTGGTGGATTCCAGATATTATGCAGAACATGGAGTCGATGGCGAAATGTTGACACTTAAGCTGCTTGAAAAGCTGGTGGAATTAGCTCCCGTATTTTATATTTACGGCAATCATGAAATGATTTTGCTGGATGACCCTGAAAACAATGCATTTAAAGTAGCCGTGGAGGAGTTGGGTGTCCAATTGATAAATAACGAAGCGGTTGTGTTTAGCAGACAGGCGAACGGAAGCAGTATTTATATTGCCGGTATTCAGGATCCGTCTACTCTGTACAAGGACTATCGTTATGCGTATTTGAGCAATAATGCGGAACGCATGGAGGCCATGATGGATGTGGTCACGGAAGGTATTGGCAGTGATGATTTTTTGCTCCTTCTTTCTCACAGACCGGAATATTTGGAGCTCTATGATCAGTATACGGTGGATTTGTGTCTTGCAGGGCATGCCCATGGCGGACAATTCAGGCTGCCCTTTATCGGAGGAATTTATGCCCCGGGGCAAGGATTTTTGCCTGAATATACGGCAGGCTTGTATGCTACGGATGATTTGGAGATGTATGTAGGCACGGGGATTGGTAATTCAGTCATACCGGTACGTGTGTTTAATCCTCCGGAGATTTTAACCATAGTACTGGAGACGGCTGAGGATTAGGCGGATTTTTAAATATCAATAAAAAGAGCAGGTTGTTATGCAAGCCACATTACAAGGTAAGGGGCTATACAACAACCTGCTTTGCTTTTCACAGAAAAAGCGTGTTTGCTGTGAAATATATACTGTTTATAAGTCTGCCAGTGTGGCCAGAGCATTGTCCTTAATAATCGGTACAAAATGCTCTACTAAAAAGTGCTCTGCAGCCGGCTTGGACCTGTGCATGGAGCCGTATTCGGACACCATGTTGCAGAAACGATTATACTCTTCTCTGGTATGAGTGCCTTTATTTACAATTAAAATATAATGACCGTAATCATCATCCTTGTATAAGGAGTTGATGCCGTTATAGCGGTTACCTACCAGCTTTGCCAGCTTGCTTACATGGGCAAGGCTTGAGAAGGTAAACATGCGGGTGAGACCCGGGTTTTCCTTTTCTTCGGAGTAATCGTCCTCGTCAAGGTCTTCTTTGTCGGCAAAACCGGTGCTGCCGGCTCTGGTAGGCAGGGGTGGAAGCACCGAGTCCTGAATTTTTTTGAATAAATCCAATACCTCTGCGGCGCTGCTAAGCTCGGATATCATATCATCCAGCTCTGAGTCCTCTTCTCTGACACCGGGAGCAAAATTGGAGAATTTGGTATCCAGCTCCTCAGGGTCTTCCACCTTGGTAATAATGAGCACAATATGCTCGCTGTATGGGATGGCCTCAATCATAAGAGGAATGTCCTCTGCATGAAAGCCCAGCTCTTTCTGAGCCTGGCGCATCATGTCACGGAAAAGACTTTTGGCCTTTTCTGAACCATATGCTAATTCACTGATTTTAATGGCACGTTTTGCCAAATCGCTCTTTGTTAATATGCAGCGAATCTGATTATCATTAATTCTCTCTATCTTCAAGAAATCACTTCCTTTATTCTGGTTTTTATTCAATCTTATACTGGATTTCTAATTTCGTCAATAGTTGACAGTTTTTGTTTCTTATAATTTTATAAAACCTTAATAAATTTATAGAATGTTGCTATTGATTATGCGTGTTTTTATGTGTTATGATGAAACAGAAGAAAAGAGCCCGGTAATCAGCAGGGGAAGGAGCTGGTGGGTAACTGTTTTTATCTTGTTTCGAATCTTACGCAGCAATTCTAATCTATAGCAGTGAGCAATATACGGCAGAGATTTTAGGTATTTGTGCCGCCGCTGTAGGTTTCTTGTTCTCATATGTATCATATGGAATTGTCTTTAAAGCTATGTGCCTGATTTCGGAAATTAAAATTTACCAACTAAAAATAAAACGAATATTCTAATTAAAAAGATTACATGATAGTATTATCTGTTTCTATTATTTTATGCAGGCCAATGGGCAACATTTCTTCTTTTCTGTGATAACGCGATGTTATCATGGCAGTAACATGTAAACCAAGCTGTTTTGTACGGACAGGTTTACAGAATATATCACAGTCTTATTGTAGGTTATTGCTTTCTTTCTACTATTATATTATTAAACGGGTCAGCCTCTCGTGAACAGATAGTGGAGGCAATAATTCTTAACATTTTTTTACAATGTATAAAGTTTATCGACATTGTAAGGTTTTTCTGATATAATAAGGGCGATAAGGAGGAAGAGTCCATGAAAAAATTTTTAATCATATTGCTTTCGGTTATCGCCCTTGTTGCATTGGTCGGCGGTGGCTTCGTCGGCAAGAAATTATATGACAAATATTCCGAAGGAACGGACAGGGCGGATTTATCAGAGTACTTTTCGCTTACCTCTGCAGAACAGGGGGCCATTATGTTTGATAGCACCATTCTGGAGGAAAAGTGCCGTGTATTAAACGGTGTATGTTATTTGGACTTAAATACGGTGCAGCAATATTTGCACAACCGTTTTTATTATAGTGAGCTTAGCAGGGAGATTCGTTACACGGATGCTGCCACATTGGTGGTAGCACCTCTGGACCAGAGTACCTGGACCAGTACTACGGCCGGGGTGACGGATAGCTTCGAGGAGCCGTATGTTATTGCCATGACCATAGGCGATACCTGCTATATTGCTCTGGACTTTATAGAGAAGTATGTGCCTGTAAAGCATCAGATTTACAGCGAGCCGGACCGCGTGGTTATTGATACCATGGATTTTTGTCTGGAAAAGGTATCGGTCAAGAAGGATACCGTGGTTCGTTGGTTTGCCGGTGTCAAGAGTGATATTTTGACGGATGTCATGAAGGGCGAGCAGGTTACGGTACTGGATGATACAGGGGTAAAGGGCTGGACTAAGGTGGCCACAGCCAATGGCTTTGTGGGTTATATCAGGAATGGTAAGCTGGGAGCCAGAGCCATGATTACGGGAGCTAGCACGCTGGAATACGAGGAGCCGGAGTACACTTCTATTCAATTGGATGAAAAGGTACGCATGGGCTTCCATGCAGTATATAATCAGACTGCCAATGGTAATCTGGAGGAGGTGCTGGAGACCGCATACAATATTAACGTAATTTCCCCTACCTGGTTTGCATTGAATGACAATGCCGGTAATTTCACATCCATCGCTTCCAAGGAGTATGTGCAGAAGGCGCACGAGAGAGGCATACAGGTGTGGGCTTTGGTAGAGGATATTACTAATGGCAAAGAGATAGATGTCTATGAGATTCTGGGCAATTCTCAGTCCAGAGGTCATCTGATTGAAGGATTAATTTCCGTGGCGCAGGAGTATGGGCTGGATGGTTTGAACATAGACCTTGAAAGTGTTCGCTCCAGAGAGGGTGCACATTTTGTGCAGTTTTTGCGTGAGCTTTCCATCAAATGTCGTGAGTTGGGGTTGATTTTGTCTGTGGATAATTATCCGCCGAACAGTGGAAATACTTACTTTGATTATGAGGAGCAGGGCATTGTCTGCGATTATGTAGTAATAATGGGATATGATGAGCACTGGGGTGGCAGCGGTGACCCGGGCAGTACAGCCAGTCAGCCGTTTGTAGAGCAGTCCCTGGACAATCTTCTTGAAATGGTGGATGCATCCAAGATAATTAATGCACTGCCGTTCTATACCAGATTGTGGAAGAGTGCCGGCGAGACAGTTACGGACGATGCTATCATTATGAAAGCCATTGACCAGAATGTCAGCCGTTTAGGTATGATCATTGATTATGACGAGGCTACGGGTCAGAAATATGCAAGGGCTGAGGTGAACGGAGCCGTTTATCAGATGTGGATTGAAGACTTTGCAAGTCTTGAGAATAAGCTGAAGGCGGTACAAGAACGTGACCTTGCCGGTGTGGCGGCATGGAGACTGGGCTACGAGGAACAGGCGGCTTGGGAATTAATCGGCAATTATATTCAGTAAATTACGGTTATTGATTTAAATACTGCAGAATGCCCAGATGCAGTACCCAGGCTAATTCATCCTGATAGCCTTCTGATTTTAGCATAGCTGCTTCCTCGGGGTTACTTAAAAAGCCACATTCCACAATAACGATAGGGCATGTGGTTTTTTTGAGCAGATAATAGTTGTCATTGGCCTTTGCCTGCCTATGATTGCCAGGATCCAGGTCTGATATCAGAATGGCCTGCAGGGTTTCTGCTAATTCTTTGCTGGAAGTGCTGGTAGTATAATAAAAGACTTGTGCTCCGTGAATGGCACTGTCGGAATAACTGTTTTGATGAATACTGACCACAAGGTCGGCGTTGCATTCTTCCATGAGGGCAATCCGGTTTTTCATGTCCTGTACCTTTTTGTTAGAGGCGTTTTCGTCATACAAGCCCTCGTCGGTAGTGCGGGTCATTACTACGCCTATATCCGCAGCTTCCAGATATTTTTGCAGTTTCAGGGCGATGGATAGGTTCAGGTCCTTTTCAAGGGTGCCGTCTGCTGCAATTTTGCCCGGATCCTTGCCGCCGTGACCGCTGTCAATCACTACCGTAATTCCTTTTTTGAGCGCCATTTTACTATTTACGTACATGGCCGCCTCTTTGGAAAGGAGGACCATGGAGCATAGAAGTAAAAGAGACATAATCGTTGATAAGTATTTGTGAGCTTTTTCCTGATTCATTCCATGCTCCAATGTCAGAGTGATTGGTATATTTTATGATGGAATGTGAAAGATTAGTACAGAGTTTTGGGAGAATAGAAGCATACGAAAGAGACAAAGCTTAGAGATGATAAATCATGGGTATTCCACGCCTTCCGGAAGGGGATCCCATTCATTCAAACCGAGACTTTGTTTAAACTTGGCCTGTTCCATGGTAAGCTGGGGCAGGTCTTCTTCTAAATAAGCTAAGAGCTCATCTACGCCCTCACGGGTCTTATTGTTAATCAAAAAGATACGTTCACAGCCTGCATTGATCATCCACTGTCTGACCATTTCGATATTGGCATATGGGGAGTCTACCTTAGTAATGACGCCAATGAGAGGACGCAGGATGAAGGAATGAAGGCAGGCACAAAAAAGATTGTATGGTTCGTCAGCAGCCTGGACGATAGCAACCACGTCTGCTTCAAAAGAAAAGCATGCCAAGCCGACGCTAAAGCGCTTGGACTCCGCGTATTCACCCGGAGAATCAATCGTATTGGCGTCAGTTTTGGTGTATTGTGTTTTGACATAGTGAAGCTCTTCGCCTCTTAAAGCCTGCGTAAGAGAAGTCTTACCGGCCTCGCTTCTTCCCATCAAAAATAATTTCTTCATCGGTCAAAATCCTTCTGTCTTATTTGTGGCATTAGCTTTTGTGAATCCGGCAAACAGCGAAGCCCAGTTCTTTATCAAAGAATTTGACAACGGACTCCACAGCCGTCTGTACCTCGGACAGGCCGCCGGAAATAATCAGGGAGCCACAGAAACGATCCATGAAACACAGTGTAACATCTGCACTTTTCATAGCTACATCTGCGGCAACAACAACGGCTTCCCAGGGAGTAAAACGAATCATGCCAATGGATTCGCCTGTATGGTCTTCTCCCTCATGCACACCGATATGTAAGGCCAGATTCTGATAAATACATTCATCAGAAGGTGTGATGATATGGGCAAGGCATACCTCCTTCCCCGGTACACGTACACGGGTCATGCGAAGCTTTTTGCCTTTCAGATGCTCCCAATCGTTATGAAAGATTTTTTCTAAAAGCTGCTCCTTGGTTATCTCAATCATAGCTGTGCTTCCTATCTCTTGGTAATCTTGCAGACTACATACTCCAGAGAATCACGGAAATAATCTACGATTTCAGTCATGGCAGACATGACATCGGAAATTTCACCGGTCATGATTAAGGTTCCTGTAAATCTGTCTGCAAAGCCTAAGTAAATATTGCCGCTTTTTACAGCAATATCAGACGCGATAACCGCAGATTCCGGTGGGGTCAGATTCATGATGCCGATGGCAGAAGAGGTATAATCTACCTGTGGATTTAAGCCCAACTTCTGATAAATAATCGGATCCGGACCACCCATTACATGTGCAAAAGTAATCTCTTTGCCGGCTACGGTTTCTTGTACTATTCTAATCTGTTCTGTATGTTCATTTGCCATTTGAAATTCCTCATTTATGAAATAATAAGTCACTAATATCATACGCTTGAAATGGTTTCCTGTCAAGGGTTATGGAAAAATTTGGAGGTATAGGTGACCTGAAGGGGAAGAATTAAAAAAAATAGTACAAAAGAAAATTTATCCTGTTGCATTTTTCCTGATATAAGGATAAAATAGAATAGATGTAGTATGTGAAGACAAAACTCAGATTGAAGGATACATCTATGGATACCAAAGTTGTTATTATGGATGAAGTGCATATGGATACCCGGGCTCTGGCAGAAGCGGGCCGTCTGATAAAGCAGGGAGAGTTGGTTGCATTTCCTACAGAGACGGTGTATGGTCTGGGAGGAGATGCTCTGCAGGCAGATTCTGCACGTAAGATTTACGCCGCTAAGGGCAGACCTAGCGATAACCCACTGATTATACATATTTCAAGGTGGGAGGACATTTATCATATTTGCAGGGATATTCCGGAGGCAGCAAAGAAGCTGGCGGATGCCTTCTGGCCGGGACCGTTAACCATGGTTCTGAAAAAGCAGGAGGTGGTACCGAAAGAAACTACCGGCGGTCTGGATACGGTGGCGGTTCGTCTGCCAAGTCACCCTGTAGCAAGAGCTTTTATTGAGGCTGCGGGAGGGTATGTGGCTGCACCCAGTGCCAATGTGTCCGGCAGACCCAGCCCTACACTGGCCAAATATGTATTAGAAGATATGGATGGAAAGATACCACTGATTATTGACGGTGGAGCCGTTGGAATTGGTGTAGAGTCCACCATTGTAGATTTGACAGAGGATACCCCGGTAATTTTGCGTCCGGGCTATATTACACATGATATGCTTTGTGAGGTTCTTGGCGCAGTGTCAGAGGATGCGACCATGATGGAGTCCCTTCAGAATGTGGCGCCCAAGGCACCGGGTATGAAGTACAGGCATTATGCTCCCAAGGGAAGCCTTACCATTGTGGCAGGGCCTACAGATGAGGTAATCAGTTACATTAATGATGCTTGTGAGGCGGCAAGTCTTGCAGGAAAGCGTACAGGAGTTTTGTGTACCAGTGAGACGGCAGACAGGTATCAGGCAGATTGTGTCAAATGTGTAGGTACCAGAGCTGATGAGTGTACCGTGGCACACAGTCTTTATCAGATGCTCAGAGAGTGCGATGATGAAGGGCTGGAGGTGCTGTATGCAGAGAGTTTTCCCACAGAGGGAATAGGACAGGCTATTATGAACAGACTGCTAAAGGCAGCTGGGCATCAAATCATACAATTATAATTTATGGAGGAATAAAGTTATGATAGCAATAGGTTCAGATCACGGCGGATTCGCTTTGAAGGAAGAAGTTGTAAAGTATTTACAGGCAAAAGGATATGAGTTAAAGGATGTAGGCTGCTATGATGTAAGCAGCGTGGATTATCCGGCTTATGGACATGCAGTAGGTAAGGCTGTAGCAAGTGGAGAGTGTGAATTTGGTATTGTAATTTGCACTACCGGTATTGGTATTTCTATTGCGGCAAATAAGGTGCCGGGTGTGCGTTGTGCACTTTGTTCAGAGCCACATTCTGCCCGTATGACCAGAGAGCACAACAATGCAAACGTATTGGCTATGGGCGGCGGACTTATTGGTACTCAGATGGCTTTCAGCATTGTGGATACTTTTTTAAATACAGAGTTTTCTGTGGAGGAAAAGCATCACAGACGTGTGAATTTGTTGGAAAGCTTATAAAATGAAAGGACCGGAGCTTATGGTGTCTGGTCTGGAAAAGCAGGAGAAAAATATTTGTTAAGAAGTAAATTTTCAAAAACGATTAAATTATTGGTAATTTTATTGACGCTCAGCCTGATATCCGGAGGTTGGCTTCCTTTGTATGCTTCTTCCACGCAGCAGCAGTTACAGGAGGCGCAGCAGCAGGCAAACCAAATGCAGGGTCAGATTACGCAAGGCAAAGAGGACTTGGAGAATCTGGAAGAAGAGCGGGACAAAATAACCGGCCAGCTTAGCAATTACAATAACCAGCTGTCAGCAGCCATAAGTGCACTGAATGATACAGAGTATGCTATCGGTGATAAGCTGTTGGAGATTGAGCAAAAGCAGAAGGAATTGGATACGGCCAGACAGATTGAGCAAAAGCAACATGATGATTTGATGATTCATATGCAGTTTATGTATGAAAGCGGGCTTACTCAGTCTTATTTGAATCTCATGTCTGAGGCTACCAGTCTTACGGAATTTTTAAATATTTCTGAGTATGTGGAGCAGATTTCAGCCTACGATATGAATATGCTGGAGCAGTTTAAGGATATCAGAGAGTTTATTGAAGAGGAAGAGGCTGTGCTGCAGAGTGAGCGGGAGGCTTTGGAGCTTTTGCGCAAGCAGCAGGAGGAAAAACGCAATTATGTAAATGCACTGGTAAATCAGACGCAGTCTGCCCTGAGTAATAAAGAGGGTGAAATTACCCAGAAAGAAAACGAAGTGACCGCCCAAGAGGAAGCGCTGGCGCAGATTAAGGATAATATTGCGGAGTTGCAGAAGAAGTTGGCAGAAGAGCTTGCCATGTCTCAGGCAGCAGCCAATGCAGAGTGGCGTGATATTTCTCAGGTAAGCTTCAGTGAGGAGGATGTGACCATGCTGGCCAATCTGATTTACTGTGAGGCCCGTGGAGAGAGCTATGATGGTAAGCTGGCAGTAGCTTCTGTAGTAATTAATCGTGTGCTTAGCAGTAAATATCCGGACACAGTGGCAGGCGTGATTTATCAAAGGGGACAGTTTGCACCGGTTACGTCTACCAGAAATAGCTTTGTAGAGGCACTTGCGTATGACAAGGCGGCCAATTCCAATGGTTGCTATCAGGCTGCAAGGGAAGCCATTGGCGGCATTACCAATGTAAGCAATTGTGTGTATTTCCAGACGATTGCATATCTGGAGAAGGTAGAGCGCCTACACGTAATCAGATATGCTATCGGTAATCACGGCTTCTATTAGACAGTGAAAAGAGGGAGTTTTGGTGAAAAAATTTATTAGTTTTTGGGTTGCTTTTGTTTTGGGTGCTGCATGCCTTGCGGGATGCGGCACTGACAAAGCACCGGATAATCAGGAAGATGGAGCAGACAGGCTGAGTATTGTCTGCACCACCTTTCCACAATATGACTGGGTTACAGAGCTCATTGGCGAAGCAGCAGAAGCTTTTGATGTAACCCTTTTAGTAAAAAACAGCGCAGATATTCACAATTATCAGCCAAGTGCTCAGGATATGATATCCATGAAAGAGGCTGATTTGTTTATTTATGTAGGCGGCGAGTCCGATGCCTGGGTGGAGGACTTGATGAATGCTGATCCGAGCTTAATTGACAGAAGTGTCAGTTTGGTGGCGGCACTGGGGGATGAGGCCTTGGTAGAGGAGCTTTTGGAGGGGATGCAGCATGACCATGCACATGATCACGGACATGGGGCAGACCAGGCCGGAGGAACACAGGGAGTAATTGGCTCAAGGGTCGGGGCAGACGATATTGATGATGAAGATGAGGAATTGCTGGATGAGCATGTGTGGCTTTCTTTGGAAAATGCAGAGATTTTATGTCAACATATTTCGGATGAATTATGCCGCCTTGCACCTGATTATGCGGAGGTCATTCAGGACAATACTATAGCATATACAGGTGCCCTTCATGCGCTTCATGAGGAATATTTTACCATGGTAGAGGCCAGTGCCGAGAATGCACTGATTTTTGGTGACAGGTTTCCATTCCGCTATCTGGCAGATGATTATGACTTGGAATGTTATGCTGCCTTTGCCGGCTGTAATGCAGAGGTGGAGGCAAGCTTTGATACAATTATTACCTTGGCGGACAAGGTGGATGCATTTAATGTACCGTGTATTTTAGTGATTGATGGTTCTGATAAGCGTCTGGCGGAGACTATCTTAAACACCGCAAAGACCGGAAATCAGGAGATTCTGGTTTTGGATTCCATGCAGTCCGTGTCCTGGGAGGATATTACCCAGGGAGCTGATTATCTGGATATTATGAAAGCAAACCTGGAGGTGCTTCGTAAGGCACTGGGGTAAGCGGGGAGGATGAGTCGCAAGGGGCCGGCAGGCATTACGGCTAGTATAGGTCCCTCATAGCGATAGAAAGGAGAGCGTATGTCACAAATTGTATGTCGCAATCTGGCATTGGGCTACGAGAAACGTGCCGTGGCAGAGGATATTAATTTTACAGTGAATAAGGGCGATTACCTTTGCATTTTGGGTGAAAATGGTTCCGGTAAGAGCACATTAATAAAGACGTTGCTTGGCTTGACCAGGCCATTGTCCGGTGAGATGCAGTTTGGAGACAGGCTTTCTGCAAAGGATATAGGCTATTTACCTCAGCAGACTCTGGCGCAACGGGATTTTCCGGCATCCGTTTGGGAGATTGTGTTGTCCGGCTGCCTGAACCGCAGTGGACTTAAGCCCTTTTACTCCAGATTAGAGAAAGAAATTGCCAGAGAAAATATGGAGCAGTTGGGCATCAGCCATTTGGCCAAGAAATGCTATCGTGAGTTGTCAGGAGGCCAGCAGCAGAGAGTGTTGCTTGCAAGAGCCTTGTGTGCTACCCGTAAGATGCTGCTTTTGGATGAGCCGGTGGCAGGACTGGATCCAAAGGCCACTGCAGAAATGTATGAAGTGATTTATGAGCTGAATCAGAAGCATGGTATTACGATTATTATGGTGTCTCATGATATTATAGCAGCAGTGCCGTACGCGTCTCATGTGCTGCATTTAAGCAACAAACCGCTTTTCTTTGGTACCAAGGAGGATTACGTAAAGAGTCCGGTAGGGCAGATATATGCCGCAAGTGCTGCATTACATGCACCGAAGCAGGAGGTGGCAGAACATGAATAATATTGTATCTACTTTAGGAGATTACTTAAGCTATCCATTTGTGCAATATGCGTTGATTGTAGGTGTACTGGTTGCACTGTGTGCTTCCTTGCTGGGGGTGTCACTGGTGTTGAAGCGTTTTTCTTTTATCGGGGATGGCTTGAGTCATGTGGCCTTTGGTGCATTGGCTATCGCAACGGTGTTGCATGTAACCAATGAATTGATTGTCATGATACCGATTACGGTATTGGCAGCAATTTTGCTTCTGGGTGCCAGCAACAATGCCATGATTAAGGGCGATGCAGCCATTGCTATGATAAGTGTGGGAGCGTTGGCTTTCGGTTATCTGATTATGAGCAAATTTTCCGGTTCCACCAATGTATCTGCAGATGTATGCAGTACGCTGTTTGGCGCTACTTCTATTTTGACCTTGACTATGACAGACGTCTGGGTCTGCATTATCATGTCAATACTGGTAATATTTGCGTTTATCTTTTTCTTACATAAGATATTTGCAGTAACCTTTGATGAAAGCTTTGCAGAAGCGACCGGCTTACCTGCAAAAGTGTACAATTATATGATTGCTATCATCACTGCGCTGGTCATTGTATTGGCCATGGAATTGGTAGGATCCTTGCTGGTTTCCGCACTGATTATTTTCCCGGCTCTGTCTGCTATGCGCGTGTACAAGAGCTTTCGCTCAGTCACCATATGTGCTGCCGTGATTGCAGTGGTTGGCACTGTGACAGGCATGCTGATTTCTATACTGGCCTCTACACCGGTGGGTGCCAGCATCGTGGCAGTGGACGTAGTGATATTTGCAGTGTTTGGCGTGGCTGGAGCGTTGAAACGATAAAATATTTTAGAATGGAACATAATAAAACGCGGGTGAAAGCCGGATAGAGTGCTTTCAGCCCGCGTTTAGTACTATCCTACAACAACAGCGGTGCCGCTGGCAGTTACCATCAGCATACCATTGTCAGCTCCAAGTACTTCGTAATCGATATCTACGCCAATAACAGCATTGGCACCAAGCCTTCTGGCACGTTCCTCCATTTCAGCAAGAGCCTGAGTTCTGGCATTCATTAATTCTTCTTCATATGTAATGCTGCGGCCGCCGAAAAAGTTGGTTAAGCCTGCCGTAAAATCTTTAATGGCATTTACACCGGCAATAACCTCTCCAAAAACAATTCCCTTGTATTCTATAACTTTTCTGTCCTGAATGTTTGGTGTTGTGGTGATGATCATAGTGTATTCCTCCTTGTTAATTGGTTGTTGCTTATAGTTTAGCATATTTATTAAGTGACTGCCAGCGGAAGATATGCACGTTAGTAGGGGTATCGTGCAAAGGTGAGCCTTTTTTTCACACAAAAGTATATAATAACAAATAATTTTAATATTAAGATTTTATTAACTACATTTTCAAACACGCTTTAGCATGCTAAACTTAAAGTAGCCAAGAAGTAATTTTTATGGACGGAGGTGTTCGATTATGAAAAAGAAAATCATATTATCAATAGCATTTATTATCAGTTTATTACCGATGTTAATGAACCAGTACGGTGGATTAAAAGGTGTACAAGAAATTACAGGTATGATTAATCTACTCAATCCGATAGGAATTATATCTGTTTTATTATTTGTTGTAGGAGTGTGGACACCATTTAAGAAACAAATCATCAATAAGGTGCTGGGTGCAGCAGGAACTGTCGGTATTGTTATTTCAGAAATTTATAGATTCTTCACATGGCATGTAATGAGTGTTACTGGAGAAATAAGTATTCAAAATAGTATCGAATTTGCGTTTCCAGAATTTTATATTGGTTTGGCGGCATCGCTAATTATGGTAGTTGCTTACATTATAATCGATAAGAAAATAAACGATGCCACACCAGTAGGAGCAGTTACGAAGTAAAGGCGATGATTGTATGAAAAAAAGAAAATTTATTATACCAGTAATTATATTATTATTAATTGGAATCTGGCTCAAAATTGTATATACAGAATATTGTCAAGTAGGAATAAACTGGAACAAACCGAACTTTTGTATCTTGGTTGATGGTGCTGATGATGGTGGTTCTGGAAAATATATTGGTTTAGGATATTCATTTGACATTGAAGGAAACTTTGTGACTGAGAATGAATATAGAGGAGTAGAGAAATACACTTTTAATGTGCTTGGAATAACCATTAAAAAAGATGAAATCAATCATTAAAATAATAGAATAATGATGCTTAAGGTTACCCGAGGATAATCAAGGAAAAAATGAATTTTAAGCAAGCACCGAAGGGAGGTCAGAAATATGGTATTGACTGAATTTGATGAGGAAAAGTTTCTTAAGATGGTGAGAGAGGAAGAACGTGCCGAGGGTCGTGCAGAAGGCCGTGCGGTTGGTCTTGCGGAGGGAATTGCGGCAGGTCGTATAGAGAGTTTAATGGGTATACTTCGTGATTTTGGAGAAGTGCCACCGGAAGTTATAGAGCGTGCAAGAGCCTTAGATGCAGATACATTGAAGGGGTGGACGAAACTGGCTTCCAGGGCAGAGAGTATGCAGGAATTTTTGGAGCAAATTTAAATCAATGAAACATCTAAGTACAGTCAAAAAAGTTATTATTTTTATAACAGCAATACTTGCAGTTTTACTTATTACAAAAGTATATGTTCTCTTTTCAGAAAATAGTGGCAATACTGTTGCTGAAAGAGAGGCAATACTGAATGAAAAGATTTCCGGTACGAGTATTGTATCTGAAGTTGAGTATCAGGATTTTATAATATGCCAGATTCAAAGGAGTACTCAAATCGGATACGCGGTATTTGAGAACAAAGGTGCAAAATATAAATATAATGGGTATCATTTGAGCAATGAAGATATTTTATTTGGCACCGCTTTTATTATAAATGGACAGTGGTATCATGTTTTGATTTGTAATAAACCGAATCTCGATATGGTTGAAATTGTTTTTTCTGACCCGGATTCGGGAGAGGTTATTGAAAGCAGAAGCAAAAAGCTGAATGGAAAAATGATGTGTATTATTGAAAGTCCGGGTGCTTCAAGCTACAGTGTTGACTGGAAGTTTTATGATACAGAAGGAAATGTGTTTGAGTAAACCAATGAAGATTAAGAGAATAGAAGGGCTACCGCTTTTGCGGCGGCCTTTTTCTAAAAATTTACATATGAAAATTTTCTAAATTTGCATATACATCTAGACACTTTGAATTAAAAAACGTATAATAAAATAGAATGTTTACATTCTAAGAGTAGGGTGAATTAATTATGAAAAAGCAATCGCTTGTTATGCGTTCCTTGGCGACAATCAGTCAGTTTGGTATCAATATGATAGTACCTATTGGTATGTGCTCTGTAGCAGGTTATTTTTTGGACAAGTGGCTGGGGACCGATTTTCTGATCATTATTTTCTTTTTTGTGGGGGCATTGGCCGGTTTTCGGAATATATATATATTAGCCCGCAAAGTTTACGAGGATGATGCAAGGAAGGAGAACCCATATGTTTCCAGGATTGACAGGAGCAAGCAGTAACAACACTCTGAAAGAAATGCTGTGTGGTATGCTGGTGTATGGTGTCGTTGGTCAGGCTGTCATTTTGTTATTTATTAGAGGCGGTGGCGTGAGCCTTGGCTGGTGGATAGGTGTCATTACTGCTCTTGGCTGCGGATATCAGATGTGGTGGGGCTTGGACAGAGCACTGGATTTAAGTGAGAGTGAAGCCTCTAAGAAAATGATGGCATACAGTATGCTTCGTTATGTAGCCATTGTGGTGATTATGGCTGTGGTTATGCTAACGGAGGTTGCCAATCCGTTAGCTTCAGTGTTTGGGGTGTTTGCTTTAAAGGCGGGGGCTTATTTGCAGCCGCTTATGCATAAGTTATTAGGCAAGAAAAGGAGGTGAATGTATGAGGCAAGGGATTTTATTGTCGGCTGACATTGACTTTATGGTTCACGGTGTCTTTTCCTATGAAATCTTTGGACAAACGGTCTGGATTACTACTACTCATATCTGCCTGCTCATTATTGTGCTGGCACTGATTGGCCTGTCAGCGGTCATTAACCGCGTGATGAAGCGGGCCACAGAGGTGCCCGGTGGCTTTCAGAATGTGGCAGAGCTGATGGTGGAGAAGTTAGACGGTGTGGTCAAAGGCGGTATGGGCAGGAGTGCCGGTAAATTTATGAACTATATAGGCACCGTATTCATATTTATTTTAATATGTAATATCTCCAGTTTGTTTGGACTCAGGCCGCCTACGGCAGATTATGGTGTTACCTTACCACTTGGTCTTCTTACATTTGTGTTGATTCACTTCAACAAATTCAAGCATCAGAAGGTGAGCGGAGTTATCAAGGGCTTGTGCGACCCTTGGCCAATCTGGGCGCCAATTAATATTATTGGTGAGATTGCAGTACCGATTTCTTTATCTTTGCGTCTATTTGCAAACGTATTATCAGGTACTGTAATGATGGCACTTGTGTATGGTTTGTTATCCATTATTGCACTTGGATGGCCGGCAATTTTACACGTATATTTCGATATGTTCTCAGGAGCAATTCAAACCTATGTATTCTGTATGTTAACGATGACTTACATTTCAGATGCAATTGGTGACAAATAAATTTTAACCATTTTAGGAGGAAAAAAAGATGGAATTTAATGAAAACTTTATTTTAGGTTGTTCAGCAATCGGTGCAGGTTTAGCAGTAATCGCTGGTATCGGTCCTGGTATTGGTCAGGGTATTGCAGCAGGTCATGCAGCAGCGGCTGTAGGACGTAATCCTGGTGCAAAGGGTGACATTATGTCTACCATGTTGCTTGGACAGGCTGTTGCTGAGACCACGGGTCTTTACGGCTTGTTAATTGCTATGCTTCTCTTATTCGTTAAGCCTTTATTGCCATAAGGAGATAAAGCGCCTATATAACGAGAAAGGAGGCTGGGTAATAAGATGAACACATACGCGAATTTAGTACTCTTGACAGCCACTATGAAGCCCAGATTATTTGATTTGGACTTTCAGCTGTTACATGACGCAGTGCTGACCTTGATTGCCATGTTTGTGCTGTATCTGGCACTGAGCTATTTCCTGTTCAATCCTGTACGCGCCATGTTAGAAAAGCGTCAGGCGAAGATTGCGGCAGAATTAGCAGAAGCGGCAGAGGCGGACAGAACTGCCAAGGCTTTACGTGAAGAGTATGAGGCGAAGCTTGCAAATATAGAAAAAGAAGCTGATGAAATCTTAAGTGATGCCAGAAGACGTGCCTTACTCAGTGAGAACCAGATTATCGCTGAGGCAAAGGAAGAGGCTCATCGTATTATGGAGAGAGCCCGTGTGGAGGCAGAGCTTGAAAAGAGCAAGGTTACGGATGAAGTGAAGAAGGAGATGATTAGCATCGCTTCTGTATTGGCCGGTAAGGTAGTTGCAGCCAATATAACTACAGACATTCAGGCCGAGCTTATTGATGAAACTTTAAAGGAAATGGGTGAGAGCACATGGCTAAGCTGATTTCTAAAACCTATGGAGAGGCTTTATATGAGCTGGCTGTGGAAGAGCAGAAGTTAGACATGCTTTTTGAGGAAGCCAAGGCTGTCCAAGATATTTTGCGGGAGAATGCTGATTTTGGCAAGCTTATGAGCCATCCCAAGATCCCGAAGGAAGATAAGGTAAAGGTTGCAGAGAAGGTCTTTAAAGGACGTGTCAGCAGCGAGATGGAGGGTTTTTTGGTTATTGTTATCGAAAAGGACCGTTATGTCTGGTTGGATGACATACTGACTTACTTTATCGACAAAGTAAAGGAAGTAAAGCATATTGGTGTAGCTTTTGTAACCACTGCAGTTGCATTGGATGAAGCTACACAGACTAAGATTAAAAAGCGTCTGTTAGAAACTACCGGGTATCAGACTATGGAAATGCATTATTCCGTAGATCCGTCGCTCATTGGTGGTATGGTTATCCGTATTGGAGACCGTATAATAGACTCCAGTATTACTACCAAGTTAAACGAACTAAAAAAGCAGCTGTTGAAAATACAGCTGGGTTAAGAGCAATATTTTAAGAAAGGATGCGTAAGGATCCATGAATTTAAGACCAGAAGAAATAAGTTCAGTAATTAAGGATCAGATCAAGAGATATGCCGCAGACATGGAAGTATCTGATGTGGGTACGGTTATTCAGGTGGCTGACGGTATTGCACGTGTGCACGGTCTTGAAAACGCAATGCAGGGCGAGCTTTTAGAGTTCCCTAACGAAGTATACGGTATGGTTATGAACCTGGAAGAGGATAACGTAGGTGCCGTATTGCTTGGTTCTGCCAAAAATATCAACGAAGGTGATACTGTTAAAACCACAGGCCGAGTAGTTGAGGTTCCGGTAGGTGATGCGTTGATTGGGCGTGTTGTAAATGCACTTGGTCAGCCTATAGATGGCAAGGGACCTATCCAGACAGATAAGTTCCGTAGAGTAGAGAGAGTTGCCAGCGGCGTTATTACCCGTAAGTCCGTAGATACTCCTTTACAGACAGGTATTAAGGCAATCGATGCCATGGTTCCGATTGGACGTGGTCAGCGTGAGCTTATCATTGGTGACCGTCAGACCGGTAAGACTGCCATTGCAATCGATACCATTATTAATCAGAAGGGCCAGGGCGTAAAGTGTATTTACGTTGCTATCGGCCAAAAGGCTTCTACGGTTGCAAGTATTGTAAAGACCTTAGAAGAATTTGGTGCTATGAGCTACACCACCATTGTAGCTGCTACAGCAAGTGAGCTGGCACCGTTACAGTATATTGCACCATACGCAGGCTGTGCGATTGGTGAAGAATGGATGGAAAACGGAGAGGATGTACTTGTTATTTACGACGACTTAAGTAAGCATGCAACTGCTTATCGTACACTTTCCTTACTGCTTCGTCGTCCACCTGGACGTGAGGCGTATCCGGGTGACGTATTCTATCTGCACTCCAGACTTTTGGAGCGTGCAGCACGTATGAACGAAGAGTATGGCGGCGGATCCCTCACAGCATTGCCGATTATTGAGACTCAGGCAGGTGACGTTTCTGCGTATATTCCTACCAACGTAATTTCTATTACAGACGGTCAGATTTATCTGGAAACGGAAATGTTTAATGCAGGTTTCCGTCCGGCGGTAAATGCAGGTTTGTCTGTATCCCGAGTAGGTGGTTCTGCACAGATTAAGGCTATGAAAAAGATTGCAGGCCCTATTCGTACCGAGCTTGCTCAGTACAGAGAGCTGGCTTCCTTTGCACAGTTCGGCTCCGATTTGGATGCTGACACGGCAGAGAGACTGGCACAGGGTGTGCGTATCAAGGAAATCTTAAAGCAGCCACAGTATCAGCCATTGCCTGTAGAATATCAGGTTATGATTATCTACGTTGCTACCCGCAGATATTTATTGGATGTACACGTAGAGGATATCACCAGATTTGAAAAAGAATTTTACGAATTTATTGATACCAAGTATCCGGATATCCCTGCAAGTATCAAGGCTGAGAAGGTTATTTCAGAGGCTACACAGGAAACACTTGAAAAAGCAATTGCAGAGTTTAAGGCAGATTTCAAATAATATAGCAGAAAGGCGGTACGTGTATTATGGCTTCTATGCGTGACATTAAGAGACGTAAAAGCAGTATTCAAAGTACACAGCAAATTACCAAAGCCATGAAGCTTGTTTCTACTGTGAAGCTGCAGCGTGCAAAGCTGAGGGCAGAGCGTTCCAAAGCATATTTTGATTGTATGTACCGGACGGTCAGCTCTATGCTTGCCAAGGCTGGCAATATCAATCATCCGTATATTACCGGTTCCGGAAGTTCCAGAAAGGCTGTTATTATGATTACCGGTAACAGAGGATTGGCCGGCGGTTATAACTCCAATATCATCAAGCTTATTACTAAGGGAGATTTGGTGAAGGAGGAGCTGGATATCTATGCAATCGGCACCAAAGGACGTGATGCACTGTACAGATATGGTTATACCATTAAGGCGGTGTATGATGATTTGGCAGAAGAGCCTTCCTATTCAGATGCCATGGGCATTTCCAAGACGGTTTTGGAGGCTTACAGGGCAGGAGAAATCGGGGAGATTTATCTGGCGTATACTTCCTTCAAGAATACGGTCAGTCATGAGCCGAAGCTTATCAGGCTTTTGCCGGCTGTGGCAGAGCATGAGAGTGCTGAGGATAGTAAGGAAGCAGCACTGATGAACTTTGAACCTGAGGATGAAGAGGCACTTGGACTGATTATTCCGCAGTATGTTACCAGCCTTATTTACGGAGGCCTGGTGGAAAGTGTAGCAAGTGAAAATGGCGCAAGAATGCAGGCTATGGATTCTGCAACCAGCAATGCAGAGGAAATGATTGACAGCCTGTCGCTCTTGTACAATAGAGCCCGTCAGGGAGCTATTACACAGGAATTAACAGAAATTATAGCTGGCGCAGAAGCGATTAGTTAGAGAGGAAACAAAATGGCAGAGTTAAATAAAGGTAAAATTACTCAGATCATTGGTGCCGTACTGGATGTGAAGTTTAGTACCGGCAAGCTTCCTGAAATCAATGAAGCGATTACCATTGATACGAAGGAAGCGGGCACCCTGACTGTGGAAGTGGCGCAGCATTTGGGTGATGATACAGTAAGGTGTATTGCCATGGGGCCTACAGACGGTCTGGTAAGAGGAATGGAAGCGGTGGCAACCGGCGCTCCGATTTCCGTACCGGTAGGTGATAATACGTTAGGTCGTATTTTCAATGTTTTAGGACAGGCAATCGACAATAAGCCTGCTCCGGAGGGTGTGAGCTATTATCCTATCCATAGAGCAGCACCTGCTTTCGAGGAGCAGTCCACAGAGACGGAATTATTAGAAACAGGTATTAAGGTTATTGATTTATTGTGCCCTTATCAGAAGGGTGGTAAGATCGGTCTTTTCGGCGGTGCCGGTGTAGGCAAGACCGTATTAATTCAGGAGTTAATCCGAAATATTGCTACGGAGCATGGTGGATACTCCGTATTTACCGGTGTAGGAGAGCGTACTCGTGAAGGTAACGACCTGTATCACGAAATGCAGGAATCCGGTGTTATTGACAAAACAACCATGGTATTCGGTCAGATGAATGAGCCACCGGGAGCTCGTATGAGAGTAGGCCTGACAGGTCTTACCATGGCAGAATATTTCCGTGACCAGGGTGGTAAGGACGTGCTCCTTTTCATCGACAATATTTTCCGTTTTACTCAGGCAGGTTCTGAAGTATCCGCGCTGCTTGGCCGTATGCCTTCCGCGGTAGGTTATCAGCCGACCCTGCAGACGGAAATGGGTGCATTACAGGAACGTATTACTTCTACCAAGAACGGTTCTATTACCTCCGTTCAGGCGGTATATGTGCCTGCCGATGACTTAACGGACCCGGCTCCTGCGACGACCTTCGCACATTTGGATGCTACTACCGTATTGTCCCGTTCTATTGTAGAAATGGGTATTTATCCGGCTGTAGACCCGTTGGAGTCTACCTCCCGTATTCTGGACCCACGTATTGTAGGCGAAGAGCATTATAGAGTAGCTCGTGGCGTACAGGAAATCTTACAGAAGTACAAAGAATTGCAGGATATCATTGCTATTCTGGGTATGGATGAATTGTCCGAGGAGGACAGACTGACTGTTGCACGTGCAAGAAAGATACAGAGATTTTTGTCTCAGCCGTTCTTCGTTGCAGAGCAGTTTACCGGTACTTCAGGCAAGTATGTGCCGTTAAATGAGACTATTCGCGGCTTTAAGGAAATTATCGAAGGCAAGCATGACAGCATTCCGGAAGGTTATTTCTTAAATGCAGGCAGCATTGATGATGTATTGGCCCGCGTTAAATAAGGGGTGATACTATGGATAATTTCAGATTACAAATTATTACCCCGGAGCGTATTTTTTTTGACGCAGACGCTTACATGGTAGAGTTTAATACTACAGAGGGTGAAATTGGTGTGTATGCACACCATATTCCTCTTACCTCCATCATTAAGCCGGGTATTCTGACCATTCGCATGGATGGTGAGGAAAAGGAAGCAGCGCTGCACTCCGGCTTTGTTGAAATCCTGCCGGATAAGGTGACCATTTTGGCTGAGGTCATTGAATGGCCGGAGGAAATCGACCTGCACAGGGCAGAGGCGGCTATGGAAAGAGCTAAGGAGCGTATTGCTCACCGCACCTCTGATACGGACATTGCCCGGGCAGAGACGGCACTCATGCGTGCCATGGCGCGAATTACGTTAATTAAATAATGACGAAATGATAAGGAGCTGGTGCCATGAGGATCAGCTCCTTAATCACGCTCAATGTGCATGAACTTATGTTGCCTGCTTTGCATATTATAATAAAAAAAGGCATTTTAACATGGAAAAACCGGTATATTTACCCTTTTATATGACATACCCTGTAAGATATCCTTATAATCAGGAGAACAGGGCAGCAAGGGATATAGAATATTTGAGAGAAATGTATCCAATGGAAGCAAAAAGACTGCTGGGACGCATTTCAGAAATATTAGACAGAATGGATTATGAAGAGAGCATCATTTATGATGAGTATCCTGACAGATGGCAGTTGTATCGTCTGGCAGAGAGCATTGTCATGGTATTAAGAAACGAAGCCGAGCAGAATGGTGAAGAAGTTACTCCTGAAAAGTGGGAGTGGATTAGCGATATGGTACAGGTGCTGTTGTTTGATGAAATATTTAACCGCAGACACGGCAGACAAAGCGGTCGCCGCAGAAACCAGATTTTTATAGATAGAGAAAGCTGGCAGATGCCTTACGGTAATATACAGCCACCGCAGGGGAATATTCCGCCACGGGGCAATATACAGCCGCCGCAGAGAGGAATGCAGCAGCCTTGGAATGAAATGCAGGGTCCTCAGATAAGCATGCAGCAACCAGAAGAGGAAATGTAATTTTCCTGTTGTGATTTTTCCATAATAAGGTTAAAATATATACATGATATTAAAGAAAGAGAATAAAATATATGGACACTATGAAAAGCACAATAGCAGAGCTCATTAACGAGACTTTAATACAGGCAATTTTAAGTAACGCAAAAAATCCGGATAAAGCTTCCAAAGTGAAGCTGCGTCCGGTACGCTTAAAGGACGAGCTTTGGATACAGGAGACCTTATATGTAGGGGCTAAGGTTTTGCACAGCAATTTAAGTATTGTAGAGGCTGTAGAGCGTATCTGCAGGTATATGGAGCAGGATTTTAAGCAGGGGCTTATTCAGACAGAGACGGCAGAGTGCACGATTCTGGTCAGCAAGAAGGGTAAGGCGACTATAAAAACCAAGAAGAAGGAAGTGGCGGTTAAGGCAGATCACAGTCATAATCGTCAGAAGCAGTATATTCTGGAGGAAGGGGACAAGATTCCTTTTCTGATTGATTTGGGTATCATGAACCTGGAGGGTAAGGTTGTAAAGGCCAGATATGATAAATTCCGTCAGATTAATAAGTATCTGGAATTTATCAGAGACATCGTGCCAAAGCTTCCAAAGGAGCGCACCATACGTATTATTGATTTTGGCTGCGGCAAGTCTTACCTGACTTTTGCTATGTACTATTATTTACATGATATGTTAAGGCTTCCTATTGAGGTTATCGGGCTGGATTTAAAGGCAGATGTAATTGCACACTGCAATGAGTTGGCGGAAAGGTATGGTTTTACCGGGCTTCATTTTGAAATGGGTGATATTGCGCAGTTTACCGGAGCGGACAGCGTGGATATGGTAGTGACCCTTCATGCCTGTGATACGGCCACGGATTATGCCATTGAAAAGGCTGTAAAGTGGGGGGCAAGTGTGATTTTAACGGTGCCTTGCTGCCAGCATGAGGTGAACGCACAGATACAGAGCGATTTCTTAAAGCCAGTATTGAAGTATGGTTTGTTAAAAGAAAGGATGTCTGCGCTTTTAACCGATGCTATTCGTGCCAATATGCTGGAAAGCCTGGGGTATGATACGCAGGTGCTGGAGTTTATTGATATGGAGCATACACCAAAGAATATATTGATTAGGGCGACAAAGAGAAGCGGTATGCGTCCAAAAGGCGATGGTATCGGCCGGGATGCGCTGGAGGCATTTACCAAGGAGATAGGTGTACATACTACACTACAGCAAATTTTTCAGACGGAGGCAGAAGTAAATGAATAAAAAGCTTGTTATGTGGGGAGTTTTCGTGCTGGTCTTTTTGGCCGGTGTGGTGGGCTCATACAAGTTTATCAATCAGGACAATCAGGACATGACCATAGAGCTTTCTGCACCTACATTACCTTTGGTGTCCATGGTGCTTGGAGGTGAGAGCTATAATACCTTGCATGGTAATACGGGAAATATGGATGTCAGTGATGTAGCAGAATATGTGTGTCCGGTGGATATAGACAGAGAACTGCAGGCGCGTGTGGAAACCTTTGGGGAAAAAGTGACAGGTGTGTCATATGAAGTGCGCAATAACGACGGCAGTCGTCTGATTGAAGCAGGTCAGGTTAGTTGGAAGGAAAAAACACCGGGTATTCTGGATTTTTCTGTGAAGCTGAAGGATTTAATCGTAGTTGGTGAGGAATACATTTTCTCTATTATATTAAATACGGACAATCACGAAAATGTTTGCTATTATACCAGATTTGTTTATGGTAATGAGTACGATATAGACAATCAGCTGGACTTTGTACTGGATTTTCATGAAAAGTCCTTTGACAAAAGTAAGGT
This sequence comes from Lachnospiraceae bacterium, assembly GCA_045651105.1. Classification (GTDB taxonomy): domain Bacteria; phylum Bacillota; class Clostridia; order Lachnospirales; family Lachnospiraceae; genus RGIG6307. Next base: position 6,931 of record JAZRRW010000048.1, on the reverse strand, counting down.
TACCGAAATAGCGCCTTTCATGGAACCGGACAGTACCGGCAATAATTCCAGTCTGGGCTTTATAAATATTCATTCCTCTGCAAATCAGGTTGTGTGGGGGGATTTGCCTGTGGAGCGTGCCGGCGAGCCGGATATATACATTACTTATCTGCAGGACAATTTTGGTGCATTTACTTTGAAGTATTACGTAAAAAGCACAGTGGATGAAACGGAGCAGTATTATTTTGTTACAGAAAATTTTTTGGTGTCAACCTTTGGAGAAAAGCTGTATCTTTTGGATTATGAGCGAACGGTGGACAGTATTTTCCAATACGAAAGTGATGTATACCAAAATGACAAAATAAACCTGTCCATACAAAGTAAGGATATTCCTGTGACCGAGAGTGAAGACGGTAATATGGCTGCTTTTGTGGTGAACAGCAGTCTCTATTACTATGATGATATCGAAAACCAGATGAATTTTGTTTATGGTTTTTTTGATGGTATAGGTAGTGATGAGAGAAGTGCTTTTCAGGCACATGATATAAAGGTGCTTGAGGTCAGTGAGTCCGGTTCTATTTGTTTCGTGGTATATGGTTATATGAATCGCGGCAATTATGAAGGAAAGACGGGTGTTGCCCTGTACGCTTATCATGGACAGACTAAGTTGGTAGAAGAGATCGGTTTTTATGAAAGTACCCGGAGTGCTGCATATGTGATGCAGGAAATAGAGGAAATGTCTTTTTTTAGCAGATTAAACAAATTTTATTTCTGCGTGGATGGCAATATTGTTTCTTACGATATAGAGACAAGTACAGCTCAGGTAGAAATACCTTTCCGGGAGGAACAGACACTTTTTGTGTCAGGGGATCACAGCAGCGTGGTGGTAGGTAGAGAAGGCAAACTATATTTCTGGCATCTGGATACGGGAGCCGCCAGGGAAATTACTGCAGGTAACGGTGGAAGCATTATTCCTCAAGGATTTATCGGAAATGACTTTGTGTATGGTGTTTCCTATGAGGAGGATGGCATACTGCAAAGTGATGGCTCTTATTCCCGATATATGAGAGAAATCCGTATTCAAAATGCCCAGGGTGAGGTGCTGAAACAATATACGGCAGAAGGCATATTGGTAACCGGCTGTGAAATCGTGGATAATCAGATTTTGTTGGAAAGAGTGCAGGTGCAGGATGGCAAGGTGACCGGTGCCGTGCAGGAACAAATTGTGGCCAGCAAGGGCGAGAAAAAAACGTATAATGGCATTCAAGCTGCATTAACCAGTACCTTCCAGACCATTAGGCAGGTATCTCTTAAGAATAAAATTGATACCGCTAGTCTGGAATTTGTAAGGGCAAAGGAAGTCTTTCAGGAGGGAAGCCGTGATATCGATATTGCAATAGAAAATAAAAAGGTGTATTGTGCTGCATGTACCCCTTGGAGTGTAGCACAGTACGTGACGGATGCGGGAGAAGCTATGGTGCAGGCTGCCGCTTTGGAAGGCTATGCCCTGGATGCAGATGGGGTAGTTATCTGGAAAAAGGCTGCCACAGTTACCAAGAACCAGATTATGGCTATCGTAATGGAGGCAGCAACCCCCGAAAAAAGCTCCAAGAATATCTGCTTGGATATTATGCTCAGACAAATCGGTAATCCAAAGGATACGGCAGCCGAGCTGGCTTTAGGCAAGACCTGTCAGGAGATTTTAAGCCCGGCGCAGGAGGACTATATCCTCATGGATATTACCGGTGCGGACTTAAGCAGCATGCTGTACTACACCAATCAGGACATCCCGATTATGGTACTCTACGACACCGGCGAGGCTATCCTTATTACCGGCTTTAATCAGTTTAATATAGTAGTCATGGATCCTGTAAATAAAAAGCTGGGCTACATGTCCAGAAGCGATGCAAGTGAAATGCTTGCAGAGACACAGAATCAGGTGTTTACCTATTATCGGAGGGCGGTGAATTAAAAGGATAGGCAGCCCTCTCTGGATTTTGAGGAAGGAATGTATCGCACTTTTGTTTTGGGGACGCTTTCGCTCAACAAAAGAGAGCTAGGGATACCGTCGGAGGAAGGCTTTCTTTTGGCCGGATAAAAAGGATAAATAATTTAGAATAATGGGAAAGGCTTGGGGTAGACGCTCCAAGCCTTTGCGAATTAATAATTTATCGATAATTTATATTTATATATATGCAGTCTACTCAAGATATTTCCGCATCATCTCATGATAAAAGTCGGGTTCGCTGGACAGTCTGGAGAGCTGATTACCGAGACCATCAGCGGTCATTTTATTCATCAATTCAAATAACTGGTTACGACCGGTTTCTAGACCTTCATTGAGGCCGGCTTTACGTCCATCCTCGAAGGCGTCTTCACGTTCCATGCGCATATGCTCTTGCTCATTATATTCATAAATACTCACTTTCATCGCCTCCGCTCTGTTGGCTTCCAGGAAGTCCTTTAAGATACCTTCCTGAATGCACTCATTAATTGCCTTTTCTACTGCTTTCTCAATAGGTAACTCCTCAGCGTATGTACGAACACGGTGGGTATATTCCACGTAATCATGTAAATCCTTGCAGGCCTTAACCAGCTCCTGATTGTGGCCTTTGTTGATATTAAAGACTGCTACAATCAGCTCCAGAAAAACTTCTTCGTCCTGTATGGTGTACAAATCCGAAAGACGAAATTCTTCATAATCGGGACGCTTATCCTTACCGTTATAAAAGACCACGAATCTTGGCGGCGGTATCTCCAGCTTCTTGCTGCCATAGAGGTTCATGCCCTTTGTCAGCTTGGAATACAGGTCTGACAGGTAAAGAAGAAACCGCAGTGCAATGTTGGGGTTATAAGTACTTTGATGCTCGTACAGGCTTAGCCTCATGTCGATGAGAAAGGATAAGTCATTCTGCATGGACATGTAGATGGCATTCTCCAAGGTGTTGATGGTAAGAAGCTCAGGGTCTGTATAATGCTTACCACTCATGGTGTTATACAGCCTTAAGAGTCTTGCCTTGTCGTTAAAAAGCATGGTAAATATTCTGGATTTAAAGTCACGTTTGGGCTTTGCATCCGGTAAATTTGGTGTTTCTGTGTGCATACACATACCTCCTTGTAAATTACGCAGGAGGCCCTTTCTAAAACCTCGCTGCTTTGTTATTTAGGGAAACAAAAGCATTGAGATTTCTTGAAATGGGAAAATATGCTTACATGATTTTATCTTTAGAATAATAGTAGAAATTTAATGCTTTGTAAGTATTGTAGCACATTTTGGGGTGTATGGCAACTGGAAAGTTTAAAATCTTTTTGATTTACAGCGCTGTTAAATTCGCATGTCCTTCACAATCATGATCACATGAAAGGTGGCAGTATCATCATCATAGTAATAATGCATTTCGCCCAGGTATTTGCGGACGATGCGGGCGACGCTTTTCATGCCAAAGCCGTGGAGCTCCTTGTTGGGTTTAAAAATCATCAGGTTGCCCTGCTCGTCAATGGGATTTTGGCTGCAGGAGTTGATGACGGTAATCAGTGTATAGGCAGTATGCTCTTTGCGGCTGGCAGTAACCTCTATGTAGCCCTCCGGTATCCGGTAGGCAGCGTCCATGGCATTGTCTAAGAGGTTGCAGAAGAGGGCAGTCAAATCCTCATCAGACATAAAATTCAGGCATTTGCTGCGGATGTCGGTGTACATGGCAATATTTTTGTCGCGGCAAATATTGATATAACGGCACAAAATGACGTTCAGCATATCATTATCACTGACACGCACAGAAGTACGCAGACTGGAGGAATTGACTAGCGTGCTGATGTAAGAGGCGACCCTTTGCTGCTCGCCCTGCTCATTTAAGTCAGCCAGAGTCAGCAGATGCTTCTTGATGTCATGAATAAGGATACTTTTACTTTCACTTTCCTCCAATAAGGTCTTTCGAAATTCCGCAGCATCGTACTCCTTCTGTAGCTGCAAGCGCAGGGCAGCTAATTCGGCCTCCTTGCGTTGGGTGTAGCGATAAATACCATATATTAGAAAGTTAATCACAAACATCAAAAATGCACTGATAGAAAACATGCGGAACATAAATGGTGTAGTTTCTTCTGTAATACAGAAAAAAAGCAAAAAAGCACTAATCCAGGTAGTGATGATTGGAATGGCAGTGAGATAATAAGTACCGCTGGCATTTTTTAATGTTTTATCCTTAAGGTTTTTTGAAAGAAAAATAATAATCTGCAAAACCAGAAAATAAAGAGTTTTAGTGAAAATAGTTAAAAAAATCAGTTGAAATAAGTATGCATTGTGATTATCGATATCATATAAAAGCTTGGCAAGGCTGCCGGCTACAAGTGTTTCACTCATGCCCATGGCACCGGTAGTAATGGCAGCATGGAATAGGGCAGATAGCCACCTCGTCTCAAAGGTAGCAATCATATATACAAAGTTTGCTGTCAAAAAAGCAAGCTGATTTAATAGCACATTTTCCTGAAAAATACAAATAAAAAATAAAATCAGGTAAAGTGGGGTAAGGTATAGCCATTCTCTATATTTGGAATATCTGCGGATAAAAAGGTTAGAGCAGTAGTGCCATAGTATAAAGGCTTCCGCGATATATATAATAAAATAACAAATAATCATATCCATACTGTTACCTCAAGCTTTCCACATACAAAAGATATGCGTGTTTAAATTCCTTGTATTTCCTTTTGGTCAGGTATGCAGTGACTTTATTTTCCAGCTGTATAAGTTCATGGTTAAATCCGATTACATGCGTCATGTTTACAATGTAGCTTTTGTGAGTAGTGATAAAGCATTTGTCTTGAAGCTTTTCACGCCAATAAGATATAGTCTCGGAGCTTTCGTATTTTGAAGTGAGAGTATGTATAATTACCCTACGCTCACTGGTTTCCACGGCAATGATATCTGCTGTGGAAACAGTTACATTAGTTTTATCGCGGCACTCAATAACAACCTTGCCCGCTGTGGAGTTATACCGTTGCAAGGCATCCTTCATATTTTGAAAAAAGCGCAGCTTTTCCAATGGCTTGGATAAATATCGGAAGACATGAAAGCGCATGGCATCATCCAGATATTCCGGAAAAGCACTGACAATAATGATAATAACCCGTGGATTGGATTTTTGCAGCTCTTTACCCACATGGATGCCCTTTAACCCGGGCATCTCCACATCCAGAAAAACAATGTCCTTATCACCGGCATCCTTTAGTAATGATTCACCATTTTCGTACATCACTATTTCCGGACATGGTAAATGTGCATTTTTAAAATAGTCATGTAGAAATTTATGGATTTGTCGTCTGATAAGCTCATCGTCATCGCATATTAAAATTCGCATAGGTGGGTCCCCTTCTTTAGTAAGAATAATTATTTTTATTATACAAATGAAGTGTGAAAAAAACAAGAGAATTGCATGAAAAGACCATTTTCGTGCGAAAATGGTCTTTTTGCGGGTTATTTTTGATGTGGATAATTTTGAGCATATATCAGTTCCGTGATTTTACGTATCAGTTCTACCTGTTCCTTGGTGCATAGGCGAAGTGTATCCATAATATCCTTTGGCACATCATCAGGATGCATATTGCCGAGCAATAAATCATTTGGTGTAGTATTTAAAAGCTCGCATAACTTAATTAATGATGAAATTGTAATATTTTGCTTGCCAGTTTCTATTGATGATACCGTATTATTAGAACAGTCTAGATATTCGGCTACATTATCCTGAGTTAGGTGAAGAGCCTTGCGGCGCATGCTGATACGATGGCCTATTTGCTTTCGTTGTTCTTCCATAATGTAAACTCCCAATGAAAAGTATTTTTAACTATTCTATCAAGAGTGTAATCTAAAATTAATAAAGTTATACAGAATATCGGGGTAATACTTGGAAAACGATAAAATATTTTAGGTTTTATTGTATTTTCCTGTAAAACTTGTATTTAAAGAGCGAAAAAGCTGTTTTAGACCAAAAAGGTTTAATATTTGCCCACTTGTGCAAAAAGGGTCGCGAAAATCACCTTTTTGGGGTAATATAAATATGTAGTATTCAATGACGAAAAACATATGAGAGGAGATAGCTACGGCATGAAGAAAGAAAAAATTACTAAAAATACTGCCAAGGGGGTCGTAAAGGTATTGAATTCTGTGTTACGTACAGAAGCAAATTCCACGTCTTGTTTAGTGTTGTGTCAGCCGAAGGCACCGAAGGAATTAAGCCGCTTTAAAAAGAATTGATGAATTCTAAAGGCTCAAGGGGAATTATTACTTTGCTGATAGAGAGTGGTGTGATTGAGGCCTCAGACAGAGAGCTATATGAGTATGCAATACATAGTCTGTGGTTATCAGTGGCACCACTGCTCATGGCACTGGCATTTGGTATCTTGATGGGGGATTCGTGGAAGGCGGTGCTTATGATTTTGCCTTTCATGGCTATCAGGAAGTTTAGCGGTGGCTTTCATGCCAAGCGTGAACGCACTTGCCTGATAGTTTCCAGTTTGCTGATTGTAATCTGTATTTACTGTGCAGCACATCTGGAATATAGTGCGGTAATAAGCATGTGTCTAATGCTTGCCGGGATAAGTCTGATTACCTTCAGCCCTATCGATTCCGAAAACCGCAGACTGGATGCTGACGAGAAAAATCGCTACAACGTTATTACAGCTGTGATGGCAACTATTTTTGCAGTATTGCATTTGCTACTTCTGGTTTTTGAACTAAGGTCAGCGGCTGTGTGCATTGCTGTAGGAGTGATTTTGTCAGCAGGACTCCAGATACCATGCGTGGTAATGCGCCTGATGAAAATTGAATATTGACATACGAGGGGGCTGTACCGATGGGTGCAGCTTCTTTTTTGATACAGGAAAGTATGATTTACCATGTGGCAAAACATTCCTTAGAGAAGAGTGCAATAGGCAAAATTGCCCAAAAATGACGATAAATTGT
>JAZRRW010000047.1:0-9541 GCA_045651105.1 Lachnospiraceae bacterium | reverse complement strand
CCCCGCCATTTGGCGGGGGTCATCATTTTCCTCAACGAAAAGGTATGTAATTAATATCCAACCTTCTCCCAGCACTCGAAAGGAGCTGCAAGTTCCTCACTGATGTAAACCTGAGTCTTCTTAGTCTGGAGCATGGTGCTCGGCAGATAAGGAGTGATCGGTCCATGTGTACACAGACGAGAGGTCATTCTCTGCCAGGATGAGAAAGTACCGCAGGTAGCAAGTGCATGTACTTCAATACGTTCTTTAGCACGCATTACGTCCAGAGGCCCAATGGTTGCTGCACAAGGAGGTACATTTGCGATATCACCGGACTGACCGAAGGTACCATTCAAGGAATTCTGCATGATGGTCATAGGATGCAGTTTTACAATCTGAGCAGGTTGATTTAACCACTCTTCAATGTCACCGCTGCCGATGAGTTCAGAAATAGGATCAACGAATGCCATATGTCATGCCCATCCCGGAGAGGCAAAAGCGATGTCAGCACCACCCTCTGAAATGTCATTGATAATCTTTGAGTAATCAGCAATGTTTGAGTTTGTAGGATAATGTACCTTTTCCATAGGCATACGCAGCTTAGGGTCAATCTGGTAGTACAGATACTTGATCATGGAATGTGCAAAACCTGCTTCATAAGTGATAGGCGCAATATTGCCATCCTGATCTGCCTACTCGTCCTCTGCAAACAGATGAACTTTAGAACAGTCAACCTGGAATTAATTGTTCAACTGTGCAAGTGGAATATAAGTATCGGGTTCGGGGTTACGAAGGATCATGGTAAAGGTCTTTCCAACCTCAGAAGCTGCCTTCAGGCGAGAAAACAACGTAGCAATAAGAACAGGATGAGGGTTCATCATAACCTTAACCTGGAACTCTGAATGCCACCATGACTCACACTGCTGTGGTGAAGCCTCACTGTGTGCCACAGAAAAGGCCACTGCCGAATTCTTTTCCTTGGCTGCCAATACAAATTCTAAAATATTTTCTCTTTCCGGAGCCAATGCCCAAACACGTGCCAAGGATTGGACTCCTTGTCACATCCAAACTTCAGATTTAAGTATGGTCCCTCCATGTAAAGACCGCCGATATTGGCACATTCTTCTTTCTGCATAGCATCACGCAGTAAACCGATTGCCTCTACATAGCCTGCAGTATCCATGCTGAAATACAATGCCGACAAAAGGGTGGTGGTACCATGCTGCAAATGATGCTGTAATACAACCACCGGGTACTCCCGGAAAAATACCCTTCCGTCAGAATGAGTATGTATATCTACAAAACCGGAACCTGCATAAGAATCTTCAGCATCAATCACCTCACAGTCTTTCGGAATGGCAAGCTTACGCGCTTCACCAAAGGTCTTGATAATGCCATCTTCTATGAGCAAAACTGCATTGGGAATGAGAAAAGCATTTAACCATTGCACACCAGCAAAAAAAGTATTACACTAGCCTTATACAGGAACCCCGGAGGAACTTTTCATGCCACACAACAGTCATTTTCACAGACGGCATTTAATTTTAAATATTATTAACCACTTAGGCCCTATCAGCCGTACAGAGCCGATTAACCTGACTGATTATCGTCCTGCTACTGTTACGGATATTATTAAGTAACTATTGGATGAGCAGCTGATTATTGAGACCGGTAATTATTCTGCCGGCCATGGCCGAGCAGCTCTTTGGTGTAGCCAAGGGTACACCAAATTTTATCTGCATTGAGCTTTCCAATGGTATTGGAGCCTCCCTTTGCTGTAACGGCATGACTGTTGCAGGTATGTGCATGCATTATGTGAAGGACATTGCCACCCGTATGGGCCTGGTCATTGCTAATGCCGTAAATATGTTAAATCCGGAGCTTATCGTGCTTTATGGCTTTAAGCTTCAGTTGGGGGATTTTAATAAAAAAGGAATCTGAAGGCCTTGTTTTTACTGGCCTAAAGATTTCGAGAAACTATATAATATAATTGGAAGTATTTATGAGAACACACATTATTTCAAGAAAACCTGAAAACCTGGACTGGACGCAGATTCCGTCTGCGGATATTGACCACCAGCTCTGGACACTACCGGTAAATATTACTGCCAAAGCCCAGATTTGCTATGATGACGAGGCTCTTTATGTGCGCCTCACTGCCAAAGAGGCAGATATTCGTGCAGAAGGCACAGGTCCTTTAGACGCACCTTACAAAGACAGCTGTCTGGAATTTTTCTTTTCACCATGTGAAGGGGATAATCGTTATTTTAATATTGAATTTAACCCAAACTGCTGCATGTACTTAGGAATAGGCACCAGTATAAGAGATTTGATCCGATTAATCCCGGAAGAAACAGACATCCTTCTGCCGGAAGCAGTCCGCACCGAAGACGGCTGGTACATTACATACCGTGTACCATACTACTTTATCCGCAGATTCTTCCCGAACTTCAAAGCAGAATCTGGTAAAACCATGCGTGCCAACTTCTATAAATGCGGTGATCTGACCGTGAAAGAGCACTACTTTGCATGGAATCCGATTGTCGGCGAGGAAATAAGTTTCCACCGCACCTGTGATTTTGGAATGCTGGAGTTTGAATAAAAAAGTAATTTCCTATAAAATAAAATCAGGCTTGGAGCAAAACACACTCCAAGCCCTTTTAATTTACTGTTTTTATTAACTATTAATTACACTACACCCTGAGCCATCATAGCCTCTGCAACCTTTTCAAAGCCGGCAATGTTTGCACCTGCAACCAGGTCGCCTTCCATACCGTACTTCTTTGCTGCTACGGAGCTTGCCTCGAAGATGTTCTTCATAATCTGCTGAAGCTTTGCATCAACTTCCTCTGCAGTCCATGCATAACGCATAGAGTTCTGGCTCATTTCCAAACCGGATACAGATACACCACCTGCATTTACAGCCTTGGATGGAGCGATAACAACGCCGTTTGCCTTGAAGTATTCAACTGCTTCTGCTGTAGTAGGCATGTTTGCAACTTCTACGTAATACTTCACGCCGTTAGCAACGATATTCTTTGCATCTTCGATGCCTACCTCGTTCTGAGTAGCACATGGCATTACTACGTCAACCTTAGTAGCCCATGGACGCTGTCCTGCATAGAAAGGAACACCAAACTTATCTGCGTAATCCTGAACCTTATCACGGCCGGAAGCACGCATTTCAAGCATGAAATCAACCTTCTCATCAGTAGAAACACCATCTTCATCATATATGTAACCATCAGGACCGGAAATAGTAACAACCTTACCGCCTAATTCGTTAATCTTCTTTACAGTACCCCATGCAACGTTACCGAAACCGGAAACTGCGAAGGTCTTGCCCTTGATATCCTCACCAAAGGACTTTAACATTTCAACTGTATAGTAAACAGCACCAAAGCCTGTAGCTTCCGGACGAATTAAGGAACCGCCGTAAGGGATACCTTTACCTGTAAGAACGCCTGTAAATTCGTTACGAAGTCTCTTATACTGGCCAAATAAGTAACCAATTTCACGAGCACCTACACCGATATCACCTGCAGGAACGTCAGTATCAGCACCGATGTGCTTAGAAAGCTCAGTCATAAAGCTCTGGCAGAAACGCATAACTTCTGCATCTGACTTACCTCTTGGGTCGAAGTCGGAACCACCCTTACCACCGCCCATAGGAAGGCTTGTAAGGCTGTTCTTAAAGGTCTGCTCAAAACCTAAGAATTTCATAATGGAAGCATTAACGGATGGGTGAAAACGAAGACCGCCCTTATATGGACCAATTGCTGAATTAAACTGTACACGGAATCCACGGTTCACCTGTGGCTTGCCGTTATCATCAACCCAAGGAACACGGAAGGTAATCATTCTTTCAGGCTCAACCATGCGCTCAATAACACCGCTCTCTACGAGCTTTGCATTCTGCTCTACAACAGGCTCAAGAGATTCTAAAACCTCTGCAACTGCCTGAAGAAACTCCGGCTCACCTGCGTTACGCTTCTCAACATCAGCATAAACTTTTTTCAAATATTCATTATTTAACATAAGTGCCTCCTCCTAAAGCAAATACATATTACAGTGATTTAAACCACTAAAGTAATATTAAACTTTCAGGAATAATTTGTCAATACTTCAAGACCAATATTTTATACATTAATACCTGTATACAATCTTGGACAACCCTAAATACATTGCAGTGCATCCATCACACTGCTTACTCCTATCAGGCGCATGCCTTCTACACGCCCCACATCCTTCAAACATACCTCCGGTAATATGCAAGTAGTGAAGCCCAGCTTCCCAGCTTCCATAACACGCTGCTTGGCCATACTGACTGCACGTACCTCTCCGCTCAAACCGATTTCCCCAAAACATATCATCTTTGGATCCAGTGGTAAATTGCGGTGACTGGATATAATGGCAAGTACAATGCCCAAATCGATGGCAGGCTCCATAATCCTCATACCACCTGCAATATTGACATAGGCATCACAGCCTGCAAGCTGCATACCAAGGCGCTTCTCCAGCACCGCCATCAGCAGGTTCATACGATTAAAGTCCGTACCGGTAGCCTGCCTGCGGGGAATACCGAAATTGGTGCTGCAGACAAGTGCCTGAATCTCTATCAAAATCGGCCTGGTACCTTCCATGGAGCAGACCACCACAGAGCCGCTGGCATCCTCCGGTCTGCCGGTCAGCATATATTCGGAAGGATTGGCCACTTCCACCAACCCCGACTCACGCATTTCAAAAACACCGATTTCATTGGTGGCACCAAAACGATTCTTCACCCCACGTAAAATACGATAGGAAGCATGTCTGTCGCCTTCGAAATAAAGCACCGTATCTACCATGTGCTCCAGGACTCTTGGTCCTGCTACCGTACCTTCCTTGGTCACATGGCCTACAATAAAGATACTCACGCCCTGCACCTTTGCTAACTGCATCAGCACTGCCGTGCTCTCTCTAACCTGAGACACACTGCCCGGTGCCGCAGATATTTCCTGACGGAACATAGTCTGGATAGAGTCAATGATTACTACCTGTGGCTTTTGGCTTCGAACCAGAGCGTCAATAGTATCTAAGTCAGTCTCGCATAAAAGCTTCAGATGGTCATCGAACTGTCCGATACGCTCTGCACGAAGCTTAATCTGACGCAGTGACTCCTCACCGGAAATATAAAGCACATCCACCTGCTTGGCAGCCAGCTTCTGACATACCTGCAATAGCAACGTGGACTTACCGATACCGGGATCACCGCCTACTAATGTCAGGCTACCTGCTACGATACCACCGCCAAGCACACGGTCAAGCTCCACAATATCTGTGGTCAGCCTTACCTCTTCTTTTAAATCAATACCGGATATAGGAAGTGGCTTACTATCCTCCTTTAAGCCCATGGTCACTCGTTTCCCTTTCGCAGTAACCTTAACCGGCTCCTCCACAAAGGAATTCCATGCACGGCAGCCGGGACATTGTCCCAGCCACTTGCCGGCTTCGTAGCCACATTCCTGACAAAAGAATACTGTTTTCTTATTTGCCATGAAATACCTCTTTTCAGCCCTCCAGACCATCTGGATAGCAGGGCTATTTTATCTTAAACGTTACCTTACCACCGGCAAAACCAGCCACAATATGACTACCCTCACCCAGCTTCTTTGTAAGGATTTCCTCTGCCAGACCATCCTCAATAACGGTCTGAATGGCACGTTTTAACGGACGTGCACCCATTTTGGCATCAGAATGCTTTTCTACCAGATGCTCCTTTAATGCCGGTGTAACCTCTAACTTCATGCCCAGTTGCTCCTCCATGCGACGACCCAGCTGTTTGGTCAGAAGTCCCACAATCTCCTTCATCTCTTCCTTCGTCAAAGGATGGAACACAATCATCTCATCAATTCGATTAATAAACTCCGGCTTGAACAGGCGCTTTACCTCCTCCATAACACCGGATTTCATCTTTTCAAAATCCTTTTCTTTGTCAGACTTGGCTGCAAAACCCAGGTTCTTTGGGTCGATAATACGATTTGCACCTGCATTGGAGGTCATTATAATAACGGTATTTTTGAAGCTGACCTTGCGGCCCTTGGAATCCGTAATATGTCCATCATCCAGTACCTGCAGCAAAATATTAAATACATCCGGATGGGCCTTTTCAATTTCGTCAAAAAGCACTACAGAATAAGGATTCTTGCGGATTCTCTCAGAAAGCTGACCACCATCATCAAAGCCCACATAGCCCGGAGGAGAACCAATCATTTTGGACACGGAATGTCCCTCCATATATTCGGACATATCTACACGAATAAGGGCATTTTCATCCCCAAACATAGCCTCCGCCAGAGCCTTACTAAGCTCCGTCTTGCCCACACCGGTAGGCCCCAGAAAAAGGAAAGAACCAATTGGCCTTTTCGGATCCTTTAATCCCACACGGCCACGGCGCATTGCCCTGGCAACTGCTGTAACAGCCTGCTCCTGCCCAATCACACGCTCATGCAGCACCTGCTCCATCTTAAGCAGACGCTCACCTTCCTTCTCTGCCAGCTTGGTCACAGGAATCTTGGTCCAAATAGACACCACTCTGGCAATATCCTCTTCACCAATTTGCAGCTTAGAAGTCACTGCCGCCTTGCCCGCACGCTTTAGCGCACGCTGATATTTCTTGGAAAGGGCGTCCTGTTCTGCACGAATCGCCTTTGCCTGGTCTATATTACCACTCTGCAAACTATGCTCCAATTGTAAATCTAATTCCTTTAATTCCTTTTCTAAATCTTTAATCTTGTCAGGCTTTTCCATGTCGCGAATGCGGGCTGCACTGGCTGCCTCGTCAATCAAATCAATTGCCTTGTCCGGAAGGTTACGGTCATTAATATAACGTTCAGAAAGCTTTACAGCAGCCTCAATGGCCTCAGGGGAAATCACAACCTGATGATGTTCCTCATATTTGTATGCAATGCCTGTCAGAATACGTATAGACTCTGCCTCGTCGGGCTCCTCTACATTTACCGGTTGGAAACGACGCTCTAAAGCAGCATCCTTTTCAATATATTTGCGGTACTCGGTAATAGTAGTAGCACCGATTAACTGTATCTCTCCTCTGGCCAAGGAAGGCTTTAAAATATTGGAAGCATCAATAGCTCCCTCTGCACCGCCGGCACCGATAATGGTGTGCAGCTCGTCTAAAAACAGAATAATATTTCCATCAGCAATGACCTCTGCAATCACATTCTTAATACGCTCTTCAAACTCACCACGATACTTACTGCCTGCCACCATGCCGGACAAATCCAAAGTCATCAGGCGCTTGTTCTGCACGGTAGGCGGCACGTCACCGGAAACAATTCGCTGAGCCAGTCCCTCTACCACGGCAGTCTTGCCAACGCCGGGCTCACCGATTAAGCACGGATTATTCTTGGTACGTCTGGACAAAATCTGAATGGCACGATTGATTTCATCTTCTCTGCCAATCACCGGATCCAGCCTGCCTGCTCTGGCAAGTGCTGTCAAATCACGGCTGTACTGCTCTAACGTCTCCGCTCTGCTGCGGCCACCTGCCACGGCCAAATCCTCTTTATACAGACCACCATCCTCACCCATGGCAATCAGAGTTTCCACATATAGCTTCTGTGTACTGACACCAATGGTATTGATCAGGCGCACAGCCACATTATCGCCTTCCTTTATCATAGCCAGTAAAATATGCTCTGTACCCGTCTGTTCGCTTTTAAAACGGGCAGCCAGTGCATGGGCATCCTCCAACACCACCGCTGCACGAGGAGAGTATTTTTCCTTGTCCTCTAATATAATACTGGAATCAAAGGCAATCAGGTCCCGAATCATCTCGCGTATCTTGGCAGCATCCACGCCGTTTTCCTGCAGCACCACGCTGGCAGTACCTGCCCTCTCCTCCACTAATCCTAATAAAATATGTTCACAGCCAATATAGCCCTGACGCATACGCTTGGCATATCTCTCCGCAAGCATCAGCGCCGCCTTGGCATTTGGGGTAAATTCACGCAATCTTCCATCCTCCAAAATATTTGTTATAAATTCTTATGGTAAATAATCTGCAGTCCCTTAAGCAGTAAATCATCCTCTAAAAGAATGTGACGCCTGCACAGGGGCACCACAATGCCTGCCAGACCACCGGTAGCTACTACGGTGCAGGACTGCCCCAGTTCCTCCTCAATACGTGTAATCAGGCCGTCTATGGCCGCAGCATGCCCATACAAGGCTCCGCTTTTCATGCAGTCTATGGTATTGCTGCCAATCAACCGCTTTGGTACCTCCAGGCTTATCTGGGTCAACTGTGCCGTATTACCTGCCAAAGAGTCCGTTGAAACTCTTAACCCCGGCATAATCAGGCAGCCGATATAAGCCCCTTCTGCATTTAGTACACCAATAGTAGTAGCAGTCCCCATATCAATAATAATAAGAGGTGGCTTATGCTCTGACAAAGCAGCCACTGCATTGACCACCTGGTCGCTGCCCAGCTGCGCCGGATTGTCTGTCCTGATACGAAGACCATTCCTTAAACCCGGCCCCACTACCTTCAGCCCACGATGCAAAAGCTTCTCTGCTGCACTACGTATACAGCCGGTTAACGGCGGCACTACAGAAGAAATGATGCCACCCTCGATATCCTCCGGAGCAATCCCGTACAGCTCCAGAACATTCTTTAAGGTAATGGCATATTCCAGCTCAGTGCGCTTCCTGTCTGTAGCCATGCGCTCGATAAAATAGGTGTGTGCCCCTTCAATACAGCCCACTACAATATTACTGTTGCCAATGTCTATTACCAATATCATATCGTTTCCTCACTTCATACTGCCGTATTCATCATAAAGCTCATCAATCAGCTCGTGTACCGCCTGCCTGGAAATGCCTTTACAGCTGGAACGTGCAAGTACTACCAAAAGGTCTCTCTTCAGCTCCTCCAAGGCCTTTATCCTATCCAAATCCACCGCAATTACGGCCCCTCTTCGTCTGTCCACCTTTACAAAGCCCTCCTGCCGCAAGACAGAATAAGCCTTATTTACCGTGTGCATATTAATGCCCACCGTCTCCGCCAGCTGACGTACACTGGGCAGGGAATCCCCTTCTTTTAATTCCGTCGTGGCAATTCCCATAATAATTTGATTACGAAGCTGTAAATATAAAGCCTCGTCACTGTTAAAATCAATCTCTATCAGCATGATATACCTCCTGCTCACAGGGTTCTTTTGTTATAGAATTATTATAACAGAGTATGCATAGAAAAGGCAACACCCTTTCTTAGGTATTGCCCTTTTTTTTAGAATTATTTGTCATCCATATCTAAAAAGTCAAATTCCAAGTCATCATCATCCGTCAGGAAATTTTTGCTTTTCCAGCTACCGGACTTTGATGCTGTAGCAGCACCCGTCTGATTCGCGTTTAACTCCTGCTTGGTGGTTCGCACAATATCAGAGGTCTTTGGCAAGATCTCCTGTGCCACCGGCTGGGTCCCTTGCTGGCCTACCGGCTGACTTGTCGGTTTGGTTACCGGAGTGCTTACCGGCTGACTTGTCGGTTTGGTTACCGGAGTGCT
>JAZRRW010000046.1:0-11906 GCA_045651105.1 Lachnospiraceae bacterium | reverse complement strand
TGCACGATGTTTACCTTCTTGATAATATGTGCGATTATTGCATGGATTGATATACAAAAGCAAACAATATATAACGAGGCGGTTGCAGCACTTTTGGTGCCTGCAATTGCTTCGTTTTTCGTATTTCCGGAGGTGGGGGTTATATCCAGACTTTTAGGAGCCGTAAGTGTCAGCAGTATCATGCTTATTATTTGCCTGATAAGGCCCGGAGCCTTTGGGGGAGGGGATATTAAGCTGATGGTGCCTGTGGGGCCGTATTTGGGGCTTGAGAGAGCTTTAACAGCGGGATGCCTCTCGGTGTTTATAGGGGCTGTATGGGGCATTGCGGTTGTGGCGAAAAGTGTGCGGAAGAAAGGGGCCTTCGAAAAGGCTTTAGGAAAAATGCAGATGCCACTTGGACCGGGTCTGTGCATAGGAGCAGCCATAACAATGCTACTGTAAGGGGGCAGTGTACCATAATAATTTTTGAAAGACAAGCTGTATCAGACACGATTCCGGCATATGATAAATAGATAGGCCGAGGATGGTGTAGAAAGCATGCAGTGTATAAACAGTGAAGCGATTATTTCTAATGAATATATAGATTACATAACGGATTATGTGGTGGCAGATGACCGTTTGAATGGAGAGGCCCTGGATTATTGCTTTTTGCCGGTAAATGAGCAGTTTCGCATTAATTATGTCAATCGCAGTCAGCTGCCGGGGATAAGTGTTTCTTCGTATTATTATTATGGTATTCCCAAGCTGTATGGGCTTTCACAGCAGGAGTTTAATACGTTGAATCTGACGGAGACGGCTATTTATCAGGTGCAGCAGCCTCCCTTAGAGCTGACAGGACGGCAGGTACTGATTGGCTTTGTGGATACGGGAATACGTTATACGGAGGATGTTTTTCGGGATGAATTTGGTGACAGTCGTATTGTAGCTATATGGGATCAGTCATTAGAAATACCTGAACGGGCACCGGAAGGCTTTTTTTATGGTAGTGAATTTTTGCAGGAGGATATCAATGAAGCGCTGGCGTCAGATAATCCCCGGGAGATAGTACCCAGTTGGGATGTGGATGGCCATGGCAGCAGAATGGCAGCAGTGGCAGCAGGGACCAATCTGGGGGAAAATATCTTTATCGGAGCAGCACCGGATGCAGATATTCTGGTAGTGAAATTAAAACAGGCCAAGGAATATTTGCGTGATTATTATTTGATTAATGAAGAGGCTTCTGCCTTTCAGGAAAATGATATTATGCTGGCCTGCAGGTATTTACTGCAGTATGCCAGGGTGTTTGAGCGGCCTTTAGTTATCGTTTTGGGTGTAGGCACTAACTTGGGAGATCATGCCGGCAACAGTCCTTTGGGCAAGTATTTAAGTGATTTAAATCGTCAGCGTAATGTGGCTGTGGTGGTAGCTGGGGGCAATGAAGGAAATACCAGTCATCATCATTTGGGAAATTTAAGGCGCAGAGATGAGGAAATGCTGGAGGAACAGCCGGCCATTGAAAATGTAGAGATACGTGTAGGCGCAGGAGAGCGGGGCTTTGTATGTGAGCTGTGGGGATCTAGTCCGGATGTATTTGAGATTGGGATTGTCAGTCCGGGAGGAGAGAGAATTCCCCGTATCAGCTTTAATTATCAGGAGGGCTTAAGCTACAATTTTGTGTATGAGCGGACGCGGATTGATATTGATATTGTATTGGTAGAGGAATTTAGCAGTCAGGAATTGATTTTTATGCGTTTTCAGGATCCTACGCCCGGAGTATGGACTATTGTGGTATATCATCAGGGCGTGTTAAATAATGGCGTGTTCCATGTGTGGCTGCCTATACAGCAGTTTCTTAGCGCTGAGACCTATTTTTTGACCCCCAATCCGTATACTACCATTACAGAGCCCGGTATGTCTCAGGAGGTGTTTACGGTTGGCGCATACAATTCTGAAAGCGGTGCCTTTGCCTTTTTTTCAGGCAGAGGCAATAACAGGGTAGGCTATCCCAAGCCCGCATTGGTGGCACCGGGCATTAATGTATATACACCTTTTGGAGTCAGCACCGGCAGCAGCATTGCAGCTGCCTTTGTGGCAGGTGCAGTGGCAGACTTTATGCAATGGGCAGTTATTGAAGAAAATGCGCCGCTTATTTCCGGTGTGGGCATACGTGGTTACTTTGTTCAGGGGGCTGAAAGAGATCCTGAGGTCAGATATCCTAATCGTGAGTGGGGATATGGCCGCTTGAATTTAAATGGAGTCTTTGTGGGATTACGCAGATAAAAGAGCCCTGTGGGGCTCTTTGGCGTTAGGTTTATTTTGCAGCAGGCTTGTGGCTTTGAAAATACAGGCACCCTGTCGGACAGGCCTTTACACATTGGCCACACTTAATGCACTCCGGTGAGACACTGATTTGTTCCGGCGTCAGATTTACCGGGCA
This sequence comes from Lachnospiraceae bacterium, assembly GCA_045651105.1. Lineage (GTDB taxonomy): Bacteria > Bacillota > Clostridia > Lachnospirales > Lachnospiraceae > RGIG6307. The sequence continues at coordinate 9,490 of JAZRRW010000046.1, read as the reverse complement.
GGCCTTTTTGCAAGCCATGCAGGATATACAGGCATCCTTTTCCCAACGTATCTGTACCAGACTGAAACGGTTAAACCAGCCGTATATAGCGCCCAGAGGGCACAGGTACTGACAGAAGGGGCGGTAAACCTTGATGGAAAGCATCACAATAAAGATTAAAATGCCAAGCTTCCAGAAAAAGAGACCTCCGGCCTGGTTTCGTAAGGCTTCATTGGTAGCTAAAAGCGGGAGAGCCCCCATAAAGGTGCCGGATGGACATAAATACTTGCAGAATGCAGGTATTTTGGCAAAGCCGGTAAATAAAAAGGCAGAGCCTATGATTACCAGGCCAAAGAGCACCAAATATTTGCCGTATTTCAGGACAGCGTGACAGGGCAGTTGCTTACGCTTTTTAAAAAGCGGTATTTTATGTAGCAAATCCTGCAGTAGCCCGAAAGGACATAGCCAGCCGCAGATAAATCTGCCAAAGAGACTTCCAAACACAAAGAAAAAGCCCAGTACTGCAAAAGGTACTTCGAAGTTTCTTTTGTTAAGGGCAGCCTGTAAGGCACCTAATGGACAGGAAGCCAGAGCCCCGGGGCAGGAGTAGCAATTCAGCCCCGGTACACAGGCATATTTTAATGGACCTTTATAAATTTTGCCGTTTAAAAAACCATATACGTATCCGTTTGTGAGAATGGTGTACAGAATCTGCACCCATAGGCGGATATTAGAAGGTTTAAATTTACGCAACATGATTATACCTTTCTAAACAATTAATTATGACAGTAATCTGAGCGAAAATACATTGCCGGTCAGATGTCAGCCTATTCCAATGCATTCCAGACATATCATAATAGCCTTCCTCATAATAGCAGTGAACTGATTATTAAATAATCCTATAGACAGACAGACCAGACCAATACAAAGGCTTATACTCCAACCGGGAATGCCCCTGCGGTGTCTGTCCGGATTGTTTTGGTGGTTAAAGCATTTATTCTGTTTCTGCCAAAAGATCATGAATAATGCCCTCCCAGGTTTCCTTGGATTGTGCTCCTACTAGATAGCCAAGCAGCTCACTATCCTGATTGATAAAAAAGGTAGTCGGTACACCCTCTACAGCGCCTACCAGATTGCTGTAAAGGGATTGATTCAGCAAAAGATGTGGATAAGTGGTGGCGCCTGTTTCTTTAATCAATTCCTTGGCTTCTGAAATGGTCTTTTCATCGGAAGTATCTACTACATCACTGATAATACCAAGCATCTGGAAATCTGTTTTATCATATTCTGCAGCAATTTCGCCTAAATCAGGCATTTCGGCCAGACAGGGATTACAATAAGTGGCCCAGACATTAATCATGGTCAGTTTTGCATCTGCAAAAATGTCAGAGGTAAGTACTTCCCCATCAATAGTAGATGCTTCAAAGGTAAGGATATAAGGCTTGGTTTCCGTAGTCGCTGTGGAGGTCTGATCGTTTGTAGCGGAGGCTTCGGAAGTATTGTCGGATGAACCATTGCTGCCGCAGGCGGTTAATAATAAGGCTCCCGCGATTAATATAGTAAATAATCTGTATTTCATAATGCTCCTATCTATCGTCAAGGTACGATATACTTTTTAGTAATTACTTCTACTATAATAAAAATATTGGTTTTTGGCAAGGTGGAAGTGGGAGGAGGGGAGATTTACCAGGGGCTTTATAGTTTTCGTGGAAAAGACTTTTTAATTATTTAGATTTGTGTTATAATGCGGTCACAGGGAATTATATTAATTTTGGCAGCTTTTCTGCGTAAAAATGAAAAGAGGTATCATCTATGTATAAACCTTCAAAAAGGAATATTATTATTGTATCTATATTATCTATACTGATTACATTCATGCATATTGCGGGATGGCAGATTAGTATGAATTATGGCTCATCTGTTCACCAAATAGAAATCTTTCAAAATATTGGTGTATTAGAAGGCTGGCAATGTATTCTTTGGGGAATGATCGAAATTCCGGTATTAGCATTTTTATTCTATGTCTTTTTTTCGCGAATGGAAAAGCGTTCGTTAGAACTTACGGCTAAAACCATCAATCACAAAGCTGATAAATTGATTTGGCCGCTTTCTTTTGTCCTGCTTTATGCAATCTGGCTATTTTTTCTCTGGGGATGCTATCCGGGGTATTTTAACTACGATGCTGAAAATCAGCTTGTTCAGGTATTATACGATGAGGTGGAGTACAATGCACATCACCCTTTGCTTCATACATTATTTAGCGGAGGCCTTATAACTTTAGGCTATCGTATTGACAGTACTGATTTAACATTAGGTGTATTTATTGTTAATGCAGTTCAGATGTTTATTGTATCCCTCTGTTTAAGTTATGCCGTACGTTTTATTTATAAACGAACACAGAGCTGGATTTTAAGCATCCTTTCTTTCTTGTTTTTTGCATTATGTCCTCCTATTGTTATGTTTGCGATGAGTCCGACTAAAGATGTTCTTTGCTATACCATGCTTTTGTTGGCATTTATACATTTGATTGAGTTAACAAATTCTCTTGAAAATGGAGAGAGTATCAAGTGGTATAAGTGGGTTTTGATTGGATTGTTTATGACTCTTTCCTGTTTGATTCGAAAAAATATTATTTATGCAGTTATTGTCTTTATTCCGTTTTCTTTGCTACTACTGAAAAAAGAACGTAAGAAACAGATACTGCTATATGTTACAGTTGTTATTATTTACTTTGTGGTGGACAAGGGACTTCTCGTTACTTTGAATGCGATTCCGGGTTCTGTCAATGAAGCATTGTGTGTTCCTTATCAGCAGATTGCCCGATTATACGTCATGGAAGGTGAAGAAGCCTTTACAGATGAGGAATATGAACTGTTAAGCGAGTTGGTTCCTCCGGAAGCACTGACTTGTTATGATCCTGTAATGGGCGATCACACAAAAGCTAATTTCAATCCCGGGCTGGACACATTAAAAGCAAATAAGTGGACTTATTTAAAATTTTGGATTAAGAAAGGAATGGAATATCCTCAAATATATATAGATGCTTTGTTGTACAATACCTATCAGGCGTGGTATCCCGGTACACAGATTACCGAATATCGCGGAAACCGATATTTTATTATCTCCAGTTGGGAGTATACCTATGGAACCCCATATTGGCAGGGATTATTCGATTTCTATGAAAGTATAGGAAGCGGTGAATATATAAAATATCCTGTCATCCGCTTATTGTTTGTTCCCGGCACCATGCTGTGGATAGCATTAATCTCCTGGTTTTTTGGGGTATGGAAAAAGAACAGATCCTTTATAGTTTCATTACTTCTAATTCTACTTGTATGTTGTACAAACTTTCTTGGACCTGTTTCAGATGTACGTTATTATTTAATTCTGTTTTATGTGATGCCCGTATGTCTGGCTTTTCTATTCCAGAAAGAAACTGAGAGTTCTTAATTGTTGGAACAGCATGGTTTTACTTGACACACATATTGGGGCTAGATTATACTTAACGAAATAATAAGGGCATGGTGACGGTATGAGGATAAAAGATTTTTTGAAACAGCGAATAGTAGTCATTGTTTTTTTTGCAGCAATAATTCTTACAATATTTTGTGCGATAAAAATAATTTCACCTAAGCAGGTTTATCATTATAGTGGTGAAATGACCTTCGAGAGTACTGGCGGGATACAAAGTGCTGTAGCATTTGAGAGAATTAAGTTACCAATGGGCGTATATAAAATACAGTTAGAATATCAGACGGACACAAGTATGCAGAATTTATGTACGGTAGAAGATGGTACGGTTTTTTATGGTGGCTTGCTGGCGAATGCAGAGACCTTGCATAAAAATTTAGCTTCTACAGACATTACATTATGGCTATTTGAAGGAACAGAGAGTTTGCAGGTACAGGTTAAGTTTTGCGGAGAAGGAAGTTTAAAAACCGGGAATCTTTCTATTTATGAAACGAATGATTTGTGGACGATGCTTTTAACTACAGTATGGGGAATGGTTTTTGTTGTTTTGTTGGGACTTGCATACAGATACTATGATAAAAATGTTGGAATTGTGAAGGAAAAAAAGAGTATCGCAGTTGGTTTATTCCTGATAGTATTGATTGCTTCACTTCCATATATGATGGGAGGAACAATGGATGGTGCTGATCTCACATATCATTTGCAAAGAATAGAGGGGGTAAAGGATGGACTTATAAGCGGACAGTTTCCGGTGCGCTTAGAACCTCGCTGGCTGTTTGACCATGGATATGCCAATGCCATTTTTTATTGTAATACGTTGCTGTATCTGCCTGCTATTTTTAGATTGCTGGGTTTTAATATAATAACCTGTTACAGTATTTATTGTATAGCATTAAATATTGCAACTGCGTATATCTCTTATTATTGTTTTTCAAAGATATTTAAAGACCGTATAATAGGTCTTTTGTGCAGTGCATTATATACACTTTCTATTTTCCGTATATATAAGCTGGTAATTACTGCGGCAGTAGGTGAGGGGAGCGCAGTGACTTTTATGCCTTTGGTGTTTTATGGCTTGTATAGGGCATTTACAGAGGATGTAAAGGATAAGTCGTATAAAACCTGCTGGATACCGATTGCCATAGGATATGCGGGATTAATACAGACTCATGTGTTAAGTTGTGAAATTACTGCCCTTTTGACAATTATTGTTTGCGTTGTATTTATTAAAAAAATATTTGTTAAGGAAACCTTTTGGGAACTGGCAAAAGGAGCACTTTCGGCATTGGCTGTTAGTTTTTGGTATCTAATTCCATTTTTGGACTATTATATAAATGAAAATATGCATATTAAGCATGTATCAGGAAGAACTATACAGGATAGAGGCTTGTATATACCTCAGCTATTTTATCATTGGTGGAAATTAGGAGATAATGCACTTTCCGGTGATTTGGGAATGGTAAGCTCTCATGCTATGGGGATTGGGTTGATATTAGGTCTTGGATTTTTTGTGTTTCTGGTTATGTGGCTTTCGGGTAATTGGAAGCGGGCTTTTAAGGATAATGTTATTTACGTGGGAAAAGTATCATGTGTTATGGGCGGTATGCTGATGTTAATGAGTTTAAATATTTTTCCATGGGACAGAATACAGCGGATTAATAGCATAACAGCATCCTTGGTAAGTAGCCTGCAGTTTCCAAATCGTTTTCTTGGTTGGGGTACCGTATTCTTAGTGGCTATTTGCGGATGCCTGCTCTGGTACTTTAGTAAAGTGGGACAAAAATGGAATTATTATATTGGCATCATCTGCATTGTTTTAGGAATTACTACGTCCAGTATGTATCTGTTGGATTATGTAAATCGTGATAAAACCTTTTATAAGCTATACAGCTATGAAGGAATGGGGTTTGGTTATATATCAGGAGGTGAATATGTAGTAGAGGGGACGGAAGCAGGCGAATTAGATTTTGGTGTGCCTAGTTCTGATAAAAATGTGAATATATTATCATATGACAAGGATTATTTGCATATGTGGGTTAGATGTACAAATAACAGCACTGAGATGGGTTATATAGAGCTGCCGTTGCTTCATTATACAGGGTATCATGCGTATGTCACATCTACAGGCGAGGAGCTTTTGGCAGAAAAAGGGACAAATAATGTCATAAGAGTCTGGATTCCTGAAGCGTTTGATGATGAAATAGAGGTGAAATTCATAAGTCCTATTCATTGGAGAATTAGTGAAATCATTACTTATGCATGGTGGTTGCTTGTTTTAGGAATGCTTGTCAAGAGACAATGGAAGAAGCGAAATCGAAAACAAGAGGTGGGCTATGTATAAAGGATATAAAAAATATTGGATATTATTTGTGGTGGAAGCTATTGTATTGCTTTTGTGCATTCCGGGCTGTTTTCAAAAAGAAAAATTAATGTTTTCTGTTGAGAATATAAAAAGTGCTTATGGAAATGAGTACCATGTTTATGAGAGTGAGAGAATAGAATTAGAGCCTGGTGCGTATCAGCTGCGAATAAAGGCAGAGGAGTTGAGCAATGGACGTGCATTTGTTAATGTGAAAAATGACAGCGGGACTTTTCGTGCGCTTAAGTGTAATGGCGCGACACTTTATGCTTATCAGGAATATTTGGATTTTGAGGTGTATTTATCAGAGAAAAATGACACCGTGTATATTTTGGCAGAGCTATTTGATACACAAACCGATGCAATTGATTCTATCGAATTATACAAAGTAAATCTGGGTATGCGGATGTTTGCCTTTCTCGTGTTAACCATATTTGTAGTGTTGGATTTGTTGCTTCTTTTTAGAAAGGGGATTTTATCAGGAAAGATTAGTAAAGAAAAGCAACTGGTAGTGTGGGGACTGACTTTCAGCGTGTTGCTTGCTTATTATCCTTACCTGACAGATTATTTTAGCCATGTAGCAGATATCGGTTTTCATTGGCTTAGAATAGAAGGCTTAAAGGAAACCTTATTACAGGGAAATCAGTTTCCGGTAAGAGTACAAAGTAATTGGCTGTACGACCATGGATATGCTGTTTCAAGCTTTTATGGAGATTTGTTTTTGCTTTTTCCGGCCATGCTTCGTATATTAGGCTTTTCTCTTATGAGCGCCTATAAAATGTTTGTTTTTGCGGTAATGGTGGCTACTGCCGTGATTTCCTACTATTCCTTTAAGCGATGCACGAAAAGCATTTACGCGGCACTGTTTGGCAGTATTTTATATATGCTGGCACCATATAGAGTGCACAATTTTTATCACCGAGGTGCTGTAGGGGAGTATCTGGCGATGGCTTTTTTGCCACTGGTTATATGTGGCATGTATGGTTTGTATACAGAAGATGTTAAGAGTCATGGGTACAAGAAAGCGAAGATACCATTAATTATTGGTTTGAGCTGTATATTGCAGTCCCATTTGCTTACTTGTGAAATGACTGTAGTATTTATGCTGGGTATTTGTTTAATTTTTATAAAAAGGAGTTTGAGAAAAGAAACATTTATACAATTATTACAGGCAGCAATGATATGTCTGTTGATAAATTGCTGGTTCTGGTGGCCATTGCTAGAAATGATAACGGCAGACACCTATTATCTTAGTGATATAATTAGCAATAATATTCAGGATATAGGAACCAGTCTTGCCGCGCTCTTTCAGCTTTATCCCAATATGGGCGGTGGTCAGACTGGCATGTATAATGCGCACCCGGTTCAGATGGGCATTGCGTCTCTGTTGATGATTGTAGGAGTTTTAACAGTTATAATACGCAGGAAATTTTTTGTAAAAACAGAAGAGTTCAAGAATTCCTATGATAAGGTTATGTTCTTTTTTATTTCCATGGTATTGATTACCTGGTATATGAGCACGCGCTATTTCCCTTGGGATTTGTTGAGCACAATTCCCGGGGTTAGTATGTTGGTAACCGCGTTACAATTTCCGTTCAGATTACTTTCACCTGCAAGTGTCTTTTGTGCAATTGCCGGGGCATTTTTTGTGTTGTGGTGCTTAGAGGAGTGCAAAATTTGCTTGGTGGATAAAAGCCTTTGTAAGCATGTGGGCAAAGGAATCATTACATTGCTTTTAATATTTGCAACAGGTTCGGCGATATATCATGTAAATGACATTGCTAACTCCGATGCTCCGGTGTGGTTGCATACAGCTGAAAATATGGGAACCATGTCAGTGGTAAACGGGGAGTATTTGTTAGAAAACAGTGTTCTCGGTGAATACTGTTTTCACGAACCGATATCAGAAGATGGGCTATATTGGCATGACTATAACAAACAGGGAACGTCTATTCAAATAGCAGTGGAGAATAGTAATAGCCAGACGGCTTACTTGGAGCTTCCTTTAATTGGATATAAGGGATATGGTTTGGAGTGCAGCACAGAAGGCCCGTATATTACCGAACAAAGAGGTGCACATGGAGATTTAAGAGTTGCAATACCGGCAGGCTATAAAGGGGAACTGGTCATAAGCTATCAAGGCTTTATGAGTTATCGTATTGCGGAAAGTATTTCACAGATTACAATTATTGGAATTATATTTATATGTTTATGGAGGAGGCGATTACAATGGAAGGTAAAAGCATAATATTTATTCGCAAAATATTGTACGTTATTATATTTGTTGTGGCATCTCTTCCTATTGCGTGCGCCTATGTAATGAATGGCGGCGAAATCCTTTTGTGGTTGGCAAGAATAGAGGAGCTTAAAGCAGGATTGCAGAGTGGAGATATAAATTTGTTTGTTTCTGCAGAATTAACGGCAGCCTACGGAGGACAGGCCTATGCATTAAATTCAAATCTATGGTTTGTTTTGCCTGCACTGATGCGTTTGGTAGGAATTAGTATCACAAGTACTTATCGTATTTTTATGCTTTTGCTGAATTTGATTACCCTTTTTTCTGCTAAATATTTTTTTGAAACTTTATTTGAAGATAAGAATACAGCTGCAGTAGGTATTTTGCTATACATGACATGTCCTTATCAGATTTATATAAGTTATGATAAAGGAAATCTGGGACTATTTTGTGCATGGATGCTGCTTCCTTTGTTTTTTGGGGGAATATTTAGGATTATACAATCTAAAACAAAATGGGTAAACTATATGCTTACAGCTATTGCTTTTGCAGGAATTGGTTATGCAGACGTAAGAATCCTAACGTTGGTTATAGGTATCAGTGTGTTGGTAATTTTATGGTACCGTAGATGGAAGCTTATTTTGCCTGTTGCTGCAGGGGGCATTCTTTTTGCGCCTGGGGCAATATATTGTGCAAGATATTTTTTGAAGGGTGGAATGGAAATATGGAACATCCCTTTGTATAAGATTGGTAGTAGGGGGTACCAGATTGCGCAGCTGTTTACATCGTGGACTTATAGAGAGAATTATCCTGGACTTGGGCTGGGATTACTTCTGGCACTAGCGGTACTTATCTGGCTTTCCTTCACGGAAGGCAACTTGAATGTGAAGAAGAAATATGGACTTTGGGTAATTATAGCTATAGTATTAGGATTTATGACTACAGTTCGTTTCCCATGGGATGTACTACAAAGAGTATGCACACCGTTGCTGCGTCTGATTGGAATTTTCGAAACACCTGGCATTTGCTTTGGTTTGGTATCTTTGGCGTGCAGTGTATTAGGTGCATATGGAGTGGAAGGATTGAAAAAACAGCAAAATATTTTTGTAAGAGTAGGCTTTCCTTTTATTATTATCATTGCTTCTATTGGTGTTTCGATATATTTATGTAATACTTTGACATATACCAGAATGCCAATGTATTTGCAGGATGTATTGTAGGTGAATGTATAAGTAATCAAAGGTGGATAACTTAAATGGCAACAAAGTATTATGCAGTAAGAAATGGCAGAAGCACCGGTGTATTCTTAACATGGGCTGAGTGCCAGAAGCAGGTAACAGGCTTTCCGGGGGCTGTGTTTAAAAGTTTTAAGACAATAGAGGAAGCAGAGGCGTTTGTAAAGGGGGACGCTACAGTGCTGGCAGCGCCAGTGGGGAAGGAGCAGG
>JAZRRW010000045.1:0-4681 GCA_045651105.1 Lachnospiraceae bacterium | reverse complement strand
CCATGACAACCTTCCCTACGCCTGCAACCTTGGCAGGAATGACGTTCATAAGTACGCTGGAAGGATAAGCAGCCTTGCCGCCAGGTACATACACACCTGCCTTACCGATTGGGGTAATCTTCTGACCTAAAATAGTGCCGTCCGGCTTAGCATCAAACCAACTGTTACGCACCTGCTTTTCATGGTATGCTTTGATATTGGCAGCAGCCTTTTCCATAACGGTATAAAGCTTAGGGTCAATGGTATTTACTGCTTCTTCGATTTCAGCCTCTGTTACACGAATGGTTTCTGCAGTCAGTTCACACTTATCAAACTGTTTGGTGTAAGCAAAAATAGCAGCATCGCCCTCAGACTTTACCTTTTCAATAATATCACTTACAATGGCTTCATATTGTCCGTAATTATTAGGACTTCTCTTTAATAAATCATTTAAAAGATTAGATTTACTTTCTTTGGATAATGTAATAATTCTCATGGTTAGTACCTCACTACAGCTTTTCTTTTAAGGCCATAATTAAATCTCTAATTCGCTTGGTTTCCATCTGCATGGATACCTGATTAACAATCATGCGGGCAGAAAGGGGACATATTTCCTCTAAAACCTCCAGTCCGTTTTCCTTCAGGGTGGAACCTGTTTCTACAATATCTACGATTACGTCAGATAAAGAAACCAAAGGTCCCAATTCAACGGAACCGTTTAATTTAATTAAATCCACGGTCTGATGCTTTACATTATAAAAATAATTCTGGGCAATATTGGGATATTTGGTAGCTACACGGATACGCTCATGATTTTGTAGAAGCTCCTTTGCACTGTCAGGTCCGCAAACACACATGCGGCATTTACCAAAGCCCAAGTCCAATACCTCGTATACCCGTCTGTTTTCTTCTAAAATGGTGTCCTTGCCTACTACACCGATATCGGCAGCACCATATTCTACATAAGTAGGAACATCAGGTCCTTTTGCAAGGAAAAATTTAAGTTTCAGCTCTTCATTTACAAATATAAGTTTTCGTGAGTCCTTATCCTTCATTTCCTCACAGGTAATGCCGATTTCCTCCAAAAGCTCCAAGGTTTTCTTGGCTAATCGTGCCTTGCCCAAGGCAAAGGTTAAATATCTATTTTCACTCATTTTTGCTCTCGTTTCTAATTTTCCTTTATTAATATAACAGCCTTGCCTTCACGGCGCAATGCTTTTGCCTGCTCCAAAGCAGCTTTAAAGGAAGCCTTGGTGTATGTAATGGCAACTGCTGCCTTTTCCACAGGAATAGTTATTTTCTGGTGGTCCAAAGCCTCCAAAATATCATCCACAATAACCATAAACCCTACTGCAGGAGCCTTCTTACCAAAAAATTCCAACAAATGGTCATAGCGGCCACCGTTTTCAATAGCATCGCCAATACCATAAGTAAAGGCCTTGAATACAATACCGGTATAATAATGGTACTGACTAAGCATCCCCAAATCAAAGGACACATATGGTTCAATACCATAGCATTCCAAAAGGCTCTTGAGCTGTTCTAAGCGCTCAATAGCGGCAATGGAACGTGGATTGTGGGCTAATGCCTTGGCATGGGACAAATCCTGCATGGAACCAAATAAATCAGCCACCTCTAACAGTGCTTCCCTGACACCTGACTGAATATCCAGGGTATCCAACAAATCCCTTGCTGCAAACATATTCTTAATAGAAATAGCTTCTCTCAAGCTTTTTTCCGCCTCTTCACTAAGACCTGCTTCCTCACAAAGCCCTTTGAAATAATCCATATGCCCTACTGAAATCTGAAATTCCGTAAGACCGGTAGCCTTTAATGCATCCACAACCATAGCCAGCAGCTCTGCATCCGCTTCCACACTGTCATCCAATATCAGCTCTGCACCCATCTGAGTCGTTTCCTTAAGCTTACCCTGCAAATGACTGACATTTACAAAGGTATTGCCCTCATAGGTAAAACGTAACGGTTTCTCTTCGTCCATAAAATACTTTGCAGCACACCTGGCAATGGACGGCGTAAAATCCGGACGAAGCACCAGAGTCTGACCATCTTTATCAATCAGCTTATACAAATCCTTGGAAGGGGTGGTACCTACTTCCTTGGAAAAAACATCAAAATATTCAAAAGTCGGCGTCTGAATAGCCTCATAACCAAAGCCGGCTATACTCTTTCTAATCTGTTTCTGAATAGTAAGCTTACGCTTATATTCAAGCCCATAAATATCTCTCACACCCTCCGGGGTATGTAATAATTGTTTGTCTGTCATAAAAAACCTCTCGCTTTAGCATGGTAACGTGCTAATTTAATGATGTAAAACCTTATTTGAGTATACTACATTTATAAAATTTGTCAACCCCAATTATTTCATAGCTCCGGATAATTGATAAATCTCATAATTCAGCCCTAATTCTTCCAAATGCAATGTATCCGTCAATTCCAAATCAACACCATACTTTTCGTGAAGAATATCAAAAACATAGGATTGGTCAAAACCCGGTACATCAGAAAATATAATACACTTCATATTATCAGCATATTTTTGTTTGTAGGTTTCTACTGCTTCATTCATCATTGGAGAATTATAAAACCATCCTCCTGTAACCAGAGAATTCTGATGTTGATATCGTCTCGTATCTAAAGCCATTCCACAATAATAGGTTGTAATTTCATCCCCTACGATAAATCCGCAATTTTGCTGCTCTATATAGTCATAAAGCTTCATAATGGCTTTTTCATAAACTCTGGTACTTTCATTAATACCTTTGGCCTCCTTATAGGAATGATTAACCGCCAAAGGGATCACACACACAAATACTCCAAACAGAACAGCCTTTGCTTTGACATGTATAGCCTCGCCGGCAATACTATGATAAGATTTTACAAATATTGCAAGCAATAAAAATAATTCTGCAAAAAACAGTATATTAATTACTCCATGAGTAATTCTGCCTTTGAAAATTAAATAAGCAAATATCAGATACCGACTTCCTAATAAGGCACCAACCGGTAAAAAATATTTCCACCTACGTCCTAATGCAAACCAAATACAGACAAAAAAGTACAGCAATGGAACTGCGATTTCGTATCCAAAGCACTCATCATATCTAAAATAATTAAGCATCCTTTTGATTAATCCAACAAGAGAAAATGGGTGCTCCTTATAATACTGCGCCTCTGCCATGTCACCAAGCTCATCCATACATGCAATTTCAAGTGCATTATCCAAAATATAATATCGACGTACGGCATGGTATTCTAATTCAGATACTCCATATTTATCTAAAATATCTTTACATTCCTCATATTCCGGATAGCCATAATAATCGATTAGTCTCATACGAGTATCATTGTAATCGATATATTCCTCCCATTCTGTCGCTGAATAATCCCCTATTATATAATTTCCAACCAAATGACACGAGAAGGCAATTGCAATAACCAAACAGCAGCGCACTAATTCCAGCATACATTGTTTTATTTTTGAGCGCTTTTCAAATAACTGTAACAACAAATACGCAGCTACAACACACATTCCGATTGGTTGAACCATCAGCATAGAATCTCTGCGCAGAAAAACTGCCAAAACTTCAAACAAACCATACACGATGTATCTTCTCACAGGATGCTTATCCAGTAAAATCCAGACATATCCTGCTACTGCTAAAGCCCCTGCAATAGTTGTATACTGCAGTGCAGAAAAAATATATAGATTGGTCAGAATAATACCACATCCTAATACATAAAAGAAAAGCTGCTCCTTCAAGGTTTTTCCACGTTTAAGTAGTGCAGTCAACACAAATATATTAATCAAAGCATAGCAGCTTAGCAAAAATAAGCCCCACCACGGAACAGCCTTAGTTATACTATATAGACCCGAAAATATAATTCCTAATATATAATTTACATATATGGCATGTGCATCCGGAGTTCCTGTCATTGTTCCGGAAAAGATTTCGTTAATAATTCTATCATTGTTTGTTTCATAGCATCCGCCTAATTTTACCACAATAAACAGCAAAATAGCCATGGCACTAAATACAGAAATCAAGATACATTGCCAATTTGCAAGCCTTTTTTCAAAAAAACGATTCATAATCACATATTTTCCTTTCAGTTGGTGACAAAAATCATACTATTTGTTTTTTATTCCCTGTCATCTAAATCTTTCTGTAGTGCATCCAGATAAGGCACCAGAATACCGCCTTTATGTGGCAAAATATATTCCGGATTTAACTCATCATAGCGAAAGCTTTTCCTGCCGCCATCTTCTGCTCGATCCCAGAAATATAAAAGCATTTCGTAAGGCAGGTAATAAAGAATGTCCTTGTGTGTAAAGTAAATCAAAAAGAAAGCCACACCGCCCTGTTTTTCAAAATCTCCCATAAACTGCACCTGATGCTCATGAATATTCTGCAGTGCAAAGGTATCCTTAGCGCATTCCTTGGCATCAAAGCAAATGGGAATGCCCTGTACCGCCCCAATGTAATCCACCGTACTCTTCTGGTCAAAATAGGCCAGTGTAATATGTCTGCTTTCCTGATCAATACGCACCGGCGTAATAGGCGTAGGCACCTTTTGGATTAAAGCCAGCCCAGCTTCCCGGTATTTTTCATTTGTTTTATTTATCATATCCTCCAGAGTAGAACCTCTTAGTCCTCTGGAACTCCATGTTGCCATGTAATTT
>JAZRRW010000044.1:0-5007 GCA_045651105.1 Lachnospiraceae bacterium | reverse complement strand
GGTCAGGCGGTAGTTGCCATGTTGGCCGGCGTGACTATTCCGGATGTTATTGATGTGATGGAATGCAGAGAGTGGCAAGGGACTATGGGGCGTGTGATTTCTGCGCTGAATTATTATGGTATTGATCACAGTGAGATTATATATTACACGCAGGGTGATACGAAAGTAGTGCTTCCGGATTGCTGTGTTTTGATGGAGAAGATGGGACGTTTCTGTCATTATTTAATACACTATAATGGCAAATTCTATGATCCTACACTGGGTATGTTGGAGAAGTATGATTTAAGCAAGCTGCAGGGATATTTGGAGATTAAGTGTTAATTATATCGTAGTTGAAAGGGAGTCTTTACATTTGTAAGGGCTCTTTTTAGGAGGGATTATGAAGCAATATCACGTAACAGGGATGAGCTGTGCGGCATGCAGTGCCCGGGTAGAGAAAGCGGTGTGCAAAGTAGCCGGTGTGGAGAGCTGTTCGGTAAGTCTTTTAACTAATTCCATGGGTGTGGAAGGTACGGCTGAGTCCGGAGACATTATTCGGGCAGTGGAGGCGGCAGGATATGGTGCCAGTGAAAAGTCCGGTATGAGATCCCGACAAGCCGGGGGGGCTTTGACAGGTTATGGCAGTAGTGCTGCTTTGGGGCAGGGAGCTTCCGGTGTCGTGTCAGGCAGTATGCAGACGGCAGAGGATGTCTTGACAGATAGAGAGACACCGTTGTTAAAAAAACGTTTATTTACATCTTTAGGATTTCTGATTGTGCTGATGTATTTTAGTATGGGGCATATGATGTGGGACTGGCCGGTGACTGCTTTTTTTGCGGATAATCATGTGGCCATGGGACTTTTGCAGTTTCTGCTTACAGCAGCGGTTATGATTATTAATCAGCGGTTTTTTATAAGCGGCTTTAAGAGCCTTTGGCATAAGGCACCTAATATGGATACTTTGGTAGCTCTCGGATCCGGTGCGGCCTTTGTATACAGCACCTATGCCCTGTTTGCTATGACGGATGCACAGGTAAGAGGGGATATGGCTGGGGTCATGGAGTATATGCATGAGTTCTATTTCGAATCAGCAGCCATGATTTTAACACTGATTACCGTTGGTAAGATGTTGGAGGCCCGTTCCAAGGGTAAGACCACAGATGCACTGAAGAGTTTGATGAAGCTGGCTCCCAAGACTGCCAATGTGGTGCGGGATGGTGTAGAGGAGCAGGTAGCTATTGACGCGGTAGTAAAAGGCGATATTTTTGTAGTACGTCCCGGGGAGAATATTCCTGTGGATGGGGTAGTGTTAGAGGGCAGCAGTGCGGTAAATGAGGCCGCGCTGACCGGTGAGAGTATTCCTGTGGATAAGGCAGCCGGGGATATGGTTTCTGCTGCTACCTTAAATCAGTCCGGATTTCTGACTTGTGAGGCTACCAGGGTAGGAGAGGATACCACTCTGTCTCAGATTATTCAGATGGTCAGTGATGCCGCAGCTACCAAGGCACCTATTGCCAAGGTGGCAGATAAGGTTTCCGGTGTGTTTGTACCTGTGGTGATTACCATAGCTTTGATTACTATTGGTATTTGGCTGTTGGCCGGAGAAAGTGTAGGCTTTGCACTTGCAAGAGGAATTTCCGTATTGGTTATCAGTTGCCCTTGTGCTTTGGGGCTGGCTACACCGGTAGCCATTATGGTAGGTAATGGTGTGGGTGCCAACCATGGCATTATGTTTAAGACGGCGGTTTCTCTGGAGGAAGCAGGCAAGGTAAATACCGTGGTTTTGGACAAGACCGGTACGATTACCAGTGGAGAGCCAAGGGTTACGGATATGATACCGGTAGAGGGCGTTACGGAGGAGGAATTATTTACTCTGGCATATGCTTTGGAGCGGAAAAGTGAGCACCCTTTGGCGAAGGCAATTCTTTTAGAGGCAAAAGAAAGACATCTTGCTGAGAAAAAGGAGAAGCAGCCGGAGACGAATGTAGAAGGGCACTCGTCTATAGAAGATTTGGTCGATTTTCAAGCTCTGCCGGGAAATGGTCTTACCGCCAAAAGACGAATGCAAGGCGATGAAGCATTCGCAGGTCAGGAGCTTGCCGGTGGTAATTATGAATTTATTTCCACCAAATGCATGGTGCCTGCTGAGGTAAAAGCTCAGGCAGATAAGCTGTCCGGCATGGGTAAGACACCGCTTTATTTTGCAGAGGGCGGTCAGCTTAAGGGGATTATTGCGGTGGCGGATGTGATGAAGGCGGAGGCACCGCAGGCTATTTCCGAATTAAAAAACATGGGTATCCGAGTGGTAATGTTGACCGGGGACAATCCTCGTACAGCTCAGGCAATCGGCAAAGAGGCCGGTGTGGATGAGGTGATTGCCGGAGTGTTGCCGGATGGTAAGGAAGAAGTGGTTCGTACCTTAAAGCAGAAAGGTAAGGTGGCCATGGTCGGGGACGGTATTAATGATGCTCCGGCTCTTACCAGGGCAGATATCGGCATTGCTATCGGTGCAGGTACAGACATTGCCATAGATGCGGCTGATGTGGTGCTGATGAAGAGCAAGTTGAGTGACGTGCCGGCAGCAATTCGTTTAAGCAGGGCAACTCTGAAAAATATTCATCAGAATTTATTTTGGGCATTTTTCTACAATATTATCGGTATACCATTGGCGGCGGGTTTATGGATTCCGCTTTGGGGCTGGGAGCTAAATCCCATGTTTGGTGCAGCAGCCATGAGTTTGTCCAGCTTTTGTGTAGTAAGTAATGCACTTCGCTTGAATTTTTGTAAATTGTACGATGCAAGTCATGATAAGAAAATAAAAAGAAAGAAAATAGAGGAAAAGAATATGACAAGAACCATGAAAATTGAAGGCATGATGTGTGGGCACTGTGAAGCACGTGTAAAGAAGGTGCTGGAGGCACTTCCGCAGGTGGCAGAAGCTATTGTCAGTCATGAGGCAGGCACAGCAGTAGTTACCTTAAACGCAGAGCTTGCAAATGATGTTTTAAAGAAAACAGTGGAGGATCAGGATTATAAGGTGCTGTCTGTAGAATAATGAAGGTCTTATGTTTTCTGAAAACTTTGTTACATGTATGTGCTTGAAGCCATGTTTGTCTCATATAATAATTATAAACAGGTGATTGTGGTACATACATGGCAAGTCAAAAGGCAGAAAATTTATTAAATCTGGCATTTGGTACTCCTCTTAGGGAGCGTATAAGGTCGGATAATTTAAACGTAGGATATTCCGAAAGGGATAGGACCTGGGAATTTATTGTGAAATATAACGGCAGTCTGCAGGCCGTGCAGGATGCTTTCATAGGGGTAATTGCAGAGGAGCTGATAGCAGGTTACGGTATCTTGACCGTGCCGGAGAGCATGGTGGAGCAAGTATTGTCCCGTCCGGAAATTGAATATGCAGAAATACCAAAGAAGCTGTATTTTGCCGATTTTCAGGCAAGGTCAGCTTCTTGTATTTTGGAGGTAACAGATCGTTTTCCAAATTTAACCGGAAGAGGCGTGGTAGTTGCGGTGATTGATTCGGGTATTGATTACACTTTACCTCACTTTCAAAATGCGGATGGCAGCACCCGTATACTGGCCTTGTGGGATCAGGGACAGAGTGCCAGTGACAGGTATCCGCCACCGGAGGGGTTTGCTCAGGGGAGGCTGTATACAGAGGAGGATATTAATGAGGCGTTGGGGGAGAGGATGGCGGCTGCCGGCGAGGCAGAAACTGGTATTGACACATTGGCAGATGCAGAGAATATACTTACGGCCAGATTATCAACAGATGACACCGGTCATGGTACGGCAGTAGCAGGACTTGCAGCCTCCAGTCCGGTAGAGGATTATGAGGGAGTGGCACCGGAAAGCAGCCTGTTAGTGGTAAAGCTGGCCAATTCCGACAGGGAAAGCTTTCCCAGAACTACGGAGCTGATGAGAGCTCTGACCTTTGTGGTTAGGTTTGCAGCCGACAGGGGGTTGCCTGTTGCTATTAATTTGAGTTTTGGAAATAGCTATGGTTCTCACAATGGCGGATCCATATTGGAACGTTTTATTGATAATGTGTCGGAAATCGGTCGCAGTGTGATTTGCATCGGAACCGGTAATGAAGGAGCCAGCGGAGGTCATTTTGCAGGTGTAGTACGGTCACGCCAGCCTCTGGAGGTGGAGTTTGCAGTTGCGTCTTATGAAGCTACACTGAATTTGCAAATCTGGAAAAATTACGTAGACCGTTATCGTGTGGTGGTGGTGGCACCATTAGGGGAGGAATTGATTATTCAGGAGGATATTCTGGGGCGGCTGGAGGCAGTGCTTGGAGATACCAGGCTTTTGGTGTATGTGGGAGAACCAAAGCCCTATACCACCAATCAGGAAATATATATTGATTTTTTGCCGGAAAGGGATTATGTGGACAGCGGTGTGTGGACCATAAGGCTGGAGCCTATAGATATCAGAAATGGCTACATATATATGTATTTGCCAAGTGAGGCAGCCAGAAGCAGCGGCACCCGTTTTGTAACATCCACACCGGAGGTAACCCTGACTATTCCTTCTACAGCCTCCAGAGCCATTGCAGTAGGTGCCTATAATTCGGTTTATAATGCCTATGCAGACTTTTCCGGAAGAGGCTATGCAGGACAGGGCGCTGATGTGGGAGAACGGGAAATCGGCAGCGTCCGTCCTACCCTTGTGGCCCCGGGAGTATCCTTACAGGCTGTCACACCGGGCGGAACCTATCAGTATGTGTCAGGCACCAGCTTTGCCACCCCTGTCGTAACAGGCTCCGCAGCCCTTTTAATGGAATGGGGCCTCGTCCGCGGCGAGGATCCTTTTATGTATGGAGAGAAGGTAAAGGCAAATCTGATAAGGGGTGCCAGAAGATTTAATGTGCCTGTTTCGTGGCCCAATGAAATGTGTGGGTGGGGAGCACTTTGCTTGGGGGATAGTGTAAATGCATAAAAAAATAGGGATAGTCGCAACTAGCGATTGTCCCTTTTCCATTATTATGCTAATATAAAAGTA
>JAZRRW010000043.1:0-19308 GCA_045651105.1 Lachnospiraceae bacterium | reverse complement strand
ATAATCATATCCAGGCCACGCTCCAGCTTAAACTTGCGGCACTTGGAACGAAGCTCTGCAATGCTAATACCCGGAGTATCATCAATCATCAAATTGGACTGACCAATTATACCTGCGGTCTCTGCCAGCTTCTCCCATTCGTTGTCACTGAGCTGGCCGGTACGGATATTCTGGCCACTTACCTTGGACTCCAAGGAAAACAGACGGTTTACCAGCTGCTCCTTACTCATTTCCAGTGAAAAAATAGCTACTGCCTTGTGCTGCTTAAAGGCCACATGTTGGGCAATATTCAATACAAAAGCGGTCTTTCCCATGGAAGGACGTGCTGCAATGAGCACCAAGTCGGAGGGCTGCATGCCGGCTGTACGATAATCCAAATCAATAAAGCCGGTAGGAACACCGGTTACAGTGCCCTGGGTCTTGCTGGCCATCTCTATTTTGTGCATGGCATTGGCCACCACATCTCTGATAGGTACAAAATCATCTGTGTTACGATGCTGGCATATTTCAAAAATGCGCTTTTCCGTATCGTCCAGAATATATTCCAGACTTTCCTTCCCCATATAACAATTACTTGCAATCTCTTCATTCAGGCGAATCAGCCTGCGCAGGGTGGACTTTTCAGCCACCAGGTTGGCATACTGCTTGATATTGGCAGAGGTAGGCACCACTGCCAGAATGTCCTTCATAAATTCCAGGCTTGATACCTCCGGCGGCACATCCTTCTCACGCAGCTTTTCCTGCAGAACCACCAGGTCTACGGGCTTACCCTCTGCATGCAGCTCCACCATGGCATCAAAGATAATGCCGTATTGCTTACTATAAAAATCATCACCATGTATCAACTCACTTGCCACTACAACCGCTTCCCGGTCCAGTAACATGGAGCCAATGACTGACTGCTCCGCTTCTATACTGTGTGGCATCACGCGCTTTAACACAGCTTCTTCCATTGTAGTAGTAGTTGGCATACAAACTCCTTACCTATGCTTCTTGTACTTTTACCTTAACCGTACCTGTAACCTTCGGATGTAACTTAATCGGTACCTCATAAACACCAAAGCTCTTAATCGCTTCGACCAAAACAAGTTTCTTCTTGTCTACTTCAATACCGGTTTGTGCCTTTAAAGCCTGTCCGATTTCCTTGGTAGACACACTGCCAAAGGTACGTCCGTTCTCGCCGGCCTTAATTTTTACAACAACTTCCTTAGTAGCTAAAAGCTCTGCCATAGCCTTTGCAGCATCTAACTGCTCCTGGGCCACCTTAGCCTCATTAGACTTCTGCAGCTTCAAATCATTTAAATTCTTTGGAGTAGCCTCCACACCAATTTTCTTGGGTAATACAAAGTTTCTGGCATAGCCTTCGCTCACCTCAATAATATCACCCTTTTTGCCTAATTTTTTTTCATCCTGTAACAAAATTATTTTCATGTTAAATCACCTTCCTCGATCATAGTATCCAATGTGCCCTTTAAAGCACCTTCTGCTTCTGCCAAAGTAGCATTTTCCATCTGACATGCGGCCACATTCAAATGACCACCGCCACCCATACGCTCCATAATAATCTGTACATTTACCTCGTCAATAGAGCGGGCTGAAATATATACCTTGCCCTGATAAGGAGTCAATACAAAGCTGGCCTTTATTCCCTTGATATTTAAGAGCTCGTTAGCAGCCTGGGCTCCAATTACGGTAGGGTTGGCAACCTCCTCCCCATGACAATAAGAAATTGCATAATATCCACGATAAATATCTGCCTGACTGACTGCGTCCGCCTTTGCCTTATAATCTATAGCATCCTCCCTGAACATCTTACGCACTCTGGTAACATCTGCTCCGTTACGCCTCAGATACGCTGCCGCCTCAAAGGTTCTTACGCCGGTCTTGGACAGGAAGTTGTTGGTATCGATAACAATACCCGCATACATACAATCTGCCTCCTCAGGACGAATACGCAAGTTATCAGAGGTATACTGTAAAATCTCAGAAACCATTTCACAGGAGCTGGAGGCATAAGGCTCCACATAAGATAAGGTAGCATTCTCTATCGTATCTGCACCCTGCCTGTGGTGGTCTATCACGACCACAGACTTGCACATCCGCAATAAATCCGGACATTCTGTAATAGCCGGCTTATTTACATCAACAACCACCAAAACCGTATTTTCTGTAACCATTTCCAAAGCTTCCTTTGGACTTACAATAAAATCCTCCGGATATTCTGCCTGATCTATGAATAGACTGGTCACAGGCTGCAAAGAACCTGACATATCATTTAGTACAATATGAGCCTCCTTGCTGCAAATCCGCGCAATCCGACAAATACCTACTGCAGCACCAAAGGAATCTGCATCCGGAAGCCTGTGTCCCATAACCAGTACCTGGTCCTTAGAAGTAATGATTTCCTTTAATGCATGAGCCTTTACTCGAGCCTTTACTCGAGTATTTTTCTCCACCTTCTGACTCTTGCCGCCAAAATAAAATATCTCTGAACCGGCCTTGACAACCGCCTGGTCACCGCCTCTACCCAGTGCCAGATCTATAGCATTACGGGCAAACTCGTAATTCTGTGCATAGGAGAGTCCATTATAACCAATACCAATACTCATGGTAACGGCCATTTCATTACCTATGCTGACTGTCTTAACATCCTCTAATAAGTCAAACTTCATATCCTGCAGTTGTTTCAAATTCTTCTTACGCAGGAAAACCAAATACTTGTCCTTCTCTATCTTACTGCAAATACCATCAACAGCACTTATGTATTTGTTGACCTTTCTATCGATTAATGCCACCAGCAAAGAACGACGAACGGTTTCGATGCTCTCTAACGCCTCTTCATAATTGTCCAAATAAATCAAACCAACTGTCAGACTTTGGTCATCCACCTGCCTGATTGCATAAGTAAGCGCCGTTTCATCATACAGAAAAACGCTTAGCAGTAAGCTAATCCCACCGGGCTCCTCTATGTCCATATCCTGACCTAGCATTTCCTCAAAAACCATCTGGGAAATGCGCGCCCTATATTCCTTTTCTCCGTAACTGAAAGAAATATCAACTGCTTCATCTCCCTCCTGCAAGGGCAGCTTGTCCTTGGTTACCGCCGGCAACAGCTGACTGATAGGTACATTACGGGTACGTACATTGCCTACCGCAGACAGGAAATTATCATTAGCCCAGATTATTCTACCCGCCTCATCCAACAATGCATATGGCACATCAAACTCTCTCATAAGTGTACTCTGTACCTGACCATACTCCGTGGCGAAATCTACCATCTCTTTAGTAACAATTCGCTTGTTAGCAGCTGTAACCCAAAAAGTCACCATAAAGTAAAACAGCAAAAAGCCACCTAATATAATCCCGGCTCTGACATCTATTAAAAATATTGCGATATTAATGAGAAGCAATAAAAAACCTAAATATAATGTGAATTTAATGTAT
This sequence comes from Lachnospiraceae bacterium, assembly GCA_045651105.1. Taxonomy (GTDB): domain Bacteria; phylum Bacillota; class Clostridia; order Lachnospirales; family Lachnospiraceae; genus RGIG6307. The sequence goes on along the minus strand of JAZRRW010000043.1, from coordinate 15,864 downwards.
TGCTTCAATCGACCCTTTAATCTGATTGTTTTATCCATAACAACATCCTTTCTCACATTTACTATATTATAACACCTTTCTACTCATCTGACTAGCCCACAAAAATGCACAAAGATAGCCTATTTTGATTATTTTTGACAAAAATCATCCTACTTAAAAACCCGGAAGCAGAAAACTGCCCCGGGCTTTTAAGGATAGAGAAATAAAGTATATATCAAATTCCATAAAATGAAATTGATAACAAGATTAACAAATTTTTAACAAAGTCTTGTTTTAATAAAGAGCCGCAAGCGACTCTTAGTAGTTCTAATGCCCAGAGCCGGAATCGAACCAGCGACACGAGGATTTTCAGTCCTCTGCTCTACCAACTGAGCTATCTGGGCATTTGTTGTGAACAACATGTATATTATATATAAGGTCCTTGTGTTTGTCAAGTATTTTTCGACAGAAAGTTATCATTTCAAAGTTGCCAAATACTCCTCCAAAGTAATCCCTGCCTCCATAATCTCTGCCGCTGCCTCTTCACCTACATAGCGAAAATGCCATGGTTCATAAATAATTCCCGTGATATCAGAAGCATTATTGGGATAGCGTAAAATAAAACCATACTCTTGACAGTGCGCCACCAACCACTGATATCCCTTTGTCTTCTCAGCATCCTGATCCAGCTTAATATGCTCACTGGAAACCAGATCAACTGCCAGTCCCAGATGATGCTCGCTGGTGCCGGGAAAAGCTACAATAGTACCGGCCTTCTCCTCTGCTGCCTCCTGCTCATAGCCCTCACGAATCCATTTCTCTACCTCGGCTTCATACAGCTCAATCTGCTTTTCCATATCTCTATAGGAAGAAAGTATATAAATATAGTAACCATCCTTTTTAGCCGCGCGAATCATATCCATGAGAGAATCCGCAATGCGAGAATCTACCCTGTGCCCTTCTGCCAGCACTGTCAAATCCGGAACATAACCAGCTTCCATCTCATTCCATTTATTTACCAGCACAAGCTTCCAGTCCTCTGATGGTTCTTCCAATACACCATCCATAGAAAATCCGGGCATTTCACGATATGCAGGCAATGCATCCTGCGCCTCAAGTCTCAAAATATTTTCGTCAATGCGCTCCTGAAAATTATTCCCCGCCACAGTAGTCTGCCCCTGTTCAGACCAATGGTTGGAAAAGGACAGGCCTAATCGATACCCCAGCATACCGCCAAAGAACACTGCTATACCTAACACCATTCCCAAAATAATGCCTTTGTATTTCATTTATATAAAACTCCTTAAATCTTCTTGTTCATCCACTTGCCGGAGCGGAACCTTACAGCGGTAAATATCAGTCTGGTAAACTGATCTGCCAAAGTGCCTAGCCATATTCCTGCAATACCCAAACCTAGCGGATATGCCGCCAGGTAACAAATGCTGGGCCTGATGCATGCCACACTTATCATAGAAGTGATGGTGGTAAACCGCACATCCCCTGCACCTCTCAGGCTGCCCATATATACTACCTGAGACACTTGACACAGCACAATCAGTACCATAAACCTCATAATCATAACGCCAATGTCTACAATCTGAGGATCTTTAGGGAAATAAATACCAAAGAACCATCTGCCGAAAAGCAAATACATTGCCGACAATCCCACAGAAATAACCAGACCAATGGCCTGACATATATTTCCGTACTTCTTGGCAAGCATCGCATTCCCCTGCCCAAGGCTTTGCCCAATCAAGGTAACCGCAGCCACCTGCAGACCATCACCAAATGCAAAGCTCAAATGCATGGCATTCATACCTACCTGATGGGCTGCCAAGGCATCCGTACCTAAATTAGCCGCTAACGTAGCAGTCATCAAAAAACCAAACCGAATCATTAGCTGCTCTACACATACATTCGAGGCAAAGGATGCTATATCTTTAAACGCCCGGCCTGTTGCAAACAGCCTGTTTTGCAGCATATAAGGAATGCTGACGTAGCTGTCCTTGCGAAACAACGATGCAATGCTCATACCACACGCCACTACAGTACCTAAGACCGTGGCAACAGCCGCTCCTTGAATGCCAAGTGCCGGAAAACCATAATTTCCATGTATCAATAAATAGTTAAAAATAACATTGATCAGATTTGATGTTAAATTGGTGGTCATGGCAATCTTGGTATTACCACTGCCACGCTGGGCTGCATTAATTACAAGAGATATAACATTAAAAATCATACCTGCCATAACAATACGGAAATACGCCACAGCACTGTCATGAGAATCCGGCTCACTCCCTACCAGCTCAATAATAGGATCTGCAAAAGCAATAGCAATAGCACTGACAATAACAATGCCTATCATAACACAGATAATAGCCGTAATCAATATACGGTTGGCACTTTCTCTCTCATTCTGTCCCTTTCTGCGGGCAACTAAGGCTGATACCGCTGTATTAATGGCAACAAACAATGCCAGGCATATAAACTTAGGCTGAGTAGTCAGACCAACTGCTGCCACAGCATAAGCTCCCAGAATACTCACCATAAAAGAATCCACCATAGCAACCAGCGCTACAAAAAAAGATTCCAAAATGGCAGGCCAGGCTACCTTAAACGTTTTCCCTATATATTGCTTATTATCCATTACCCTTAACAATATCCCACTCACGTCAACATCACCCCAGTTGCTTCCCTTTTTACACCAAATTATTATTTAATAATTCTTCTGACCGCTAAAACCGCAGGACCTGTACCACCCCAGCCATAATAAACCGGGTCTGTCACAATACCATACTTGGAATTTTTGGCATGTACAATCTGACCATTGCCTATATATAAGGCCACATGACCGCTATAGCAAATAATATCCCCTGCCTGAGCATCTGCCAAATCTACACCCACACCGATACTTCTCATAGAATAAGAAGAATGCGGTAAAGAATATCCGTAATTGGCATATACCGACATAATAAAGCCTGAACAATCCGCGCCATTGGTAAGAGAAGTGCCGCCCCATACATAAGGACCACCTACATAATTAAGGGCAAACTGGGCAATTTCAGCGCCCGTTCCGGAGCCGGAAACTACTGCATTTCCACCTCCATTGTTGCTATTATTGCCATTCTGCTGCGCCTGCTGTCTTTTCGCCTCTTCCTCAGCCTTACGCTTAGCTTCTTCCTCCTGACGCTTGATTTCAGTAAGCTGCGCCTGTCCCTTGCTGATTTTGTCCTTGTATGCTTTGGCCTTAGCCTTGGCCTCTGCTACCAATTCGTCATAATCAGAAATGGTATCCTCCAGCTCTGCCATAATACGCTCCAGCTCTGCCTTCTGTCCCTCAAGATTGTCATGAGTTCCCTCCAGGGCAGCCTTCTCTGTCTCAAGATTGCTGCGCATGGTATCAATATCTGCTACCAGTTGCTCATAATCTGACAACATAGCACTGTCATAAGCATACAGACTGTCCACGTACTCTGCACGATTTAACAGGTCCGTAAAATCCTGACTATTGAACAACATAACAAGATAATTCTCATTGCCACGCTCGTACATGTACTGAATACGAACCATCATAGCAGCATATTGTTCATCCCTAAGCACACAAGCTTCTTCCAGCTCTGCAGTAGCCTCAGCAATATCTGCAGTTTTGAATATAATCGCCTCCTCATTATAAGCAATATCCTTCATCAGGTTCATCATCTCCGATTTCTGATCATCCAGATAAGACTGATACTCCTCCAGCTCTGCTTCATACTGACTAAGCTGTTTGTTTACTTTATTTAATTCACTTTGATTTTTGTTAATCTGCTGCTGAATATTGTTCTTATTGGATGCTTCAACAGGAACAAACTGTGTCCCTAACAGGGCACATGCTACAGCGCATGCTACAACTCTTTTTGGTAGCTTCATATGAATCCTTTCTAAATATATAATTATAATTCACAGTTATTTACCGTTCTTGGGAACGGAAGTACGTCACGAATATTGCCCATACCGGTCAGGTACATGACACAGCGCTCAAAGCCCAAACCAAAACCGGCATGACGCGCAGAGCCATATTTACGAAGATCTAAATAGAAACCATAGTCCTCTTTATTCAGACCCATCTCATCCATACGTGCCTCTAATACCTCTAAGCGATCCTCTCTCTGAGAACCGCCGATAATCTCACCGATACCCGGAACCAGACAGTCCATTGCTGCAACAGTCTTGCCATCTTCATTTAACTTCATATAGAACGCTTTAATGTCCTTTGGATAATCAGTTACGAAAACAGGACGCTTAAAGATTTCCTCTGTCAGATAACGTTCGTGCTCTGTCTGCAGGTCACAGCCCCAGGAAACCTTGTAATCAAACTTATCGTTATTCTTTTCCAGAATTTCAATTGCTTCTGTATAGGTCACGTGGCCAAATTCAGAATTTGCCACATGATTTAATCTCTCAATAAGTCCCTTATCTACAAACTGATTGAAGAAATTCATTTCCTCCGGAGCATTCTCCAAAACGTAACGAATAACAAACTTCAACATATCCTCTGCCAACTGCATATCATCTGCCAGGTCTGCAAAACACATTTCCGGCTCAATCATCCAGAACTCTGCTGCATGACGGGTAGTATTGGAATTCTCTGCACGGAAGGTAGGACCAAAGGTATAAATATTCTTAAATGCAAAAGCATAGGTCTCACCATTTAACTGCCCGCTTACAGTAAGATTGGTCGGCTTACCAAAGAAATCCTGGCTATAGTCGATGCTTCCATCCTCCTTACGCGGCGGATTGTTCAAATCCATGGTGGTAACCTGGAACATCTCACCTGCACCTTCGCAGTCACTTCCTGTAATCAATGGGGTGTGTACATAAACAAAGCCTCTCTCCATAAAGAAGGTGTGAATTGCATATGCAATCAGGGAACGCACACGAAATACCGCCTGGAACGTATTGGTTCTAGGACGTAAATGTGAAATAGTACGTAAATATTCAAAAGTATGACGCTTTTTCTGCAATGGGTAGTCCGGGGTAGAAGCTCCCTCTACCACAACCTCCGTAGCCTGCATTTCAAAAGGCTGCTTTGCCTCCGGTGTAGCTACAATCGTACCGGTAACCACCAACGCTGAACCTACGTTCATCTTACTGATGGTCTGAAAATTCCTTAAGTTATCGTGGTACACTACCTGCAATGGTTGAAAATATGTGCCATCATTTAATACAATAAAACCGAATGCCTTGGAGTCGCGCAAACTGCGTACCCAGCCGCCCACGGTAATTTCCTGTCCGATAAATTTGTCCGGACTGGTATAAAGCTCTCTGATATCTGTTAATTTCATAATCTGTCCCTCATAGTTTCTATGATATTGATATTTACAAAAAAGGGCATAAATGCTCACTATGTGCTCATTATACCCTATTTTCATATACAAATGCAACCTATATTATAATTTATTTCAAAGTTCTGCCAAAGCCATCTGCAATTTATTACTCAGCGTCTACAATTTTGGCATTGTTGCTCATAAAATCAACAACCTTTTCCAGTAAAAGCATCGTTCTGACATCATCCTTTGAGTTGTTTTCGTAGAAGGTTTCTACGGAATCAATACCATAATACATACCGTCGGTAGCTACATAATCTGCAACAAAGGTATCAACTTCCTCGTCAGTCACAGTAAGCTTCTCTGCATTTGCCAGTGCCTGACAAATAACTACCAGCTGTGCATTTGACTCAGCTACTGTAATAGCATAATCTGCAAGATTCATACCTATATTCATCTGAGTATATGTGTCACCATCCACTCCATAATAAGCAGCCACAAAAGAAATCTGCTGGATAATAGTCTCCCTCTGCAGTTCATAAATGCTGCTCGGAATCTTGGTTACCGTGTTGTTCTCTACCAAAGCGGTATAAATAGCATTGGTTAAATTGCTGTAGTATGCACTTTCATTCTGGTAATCCATGTCCTCCCCAATGGATGCCTTGTACTCTTTAACGGTGGTTACATCCTCAATACCAAATTTTGCAACAATAGCATCACTCAAGGTGGCAATACCCTTTACAGTCACCGTGAATACAACTGCCTGTCCGGCCAAATCTGCATTGCCGTAGCTTTCCGGGAAGGTCAGATCTAAGTCTACGGTCTCACCCGCCTTTACACCAACAAGACCATCTTCAAAACCGGCAATAAACTGTCCGGAGCCGATACCCAGAGTATCATCTGTAGCTGTGCCGCCCTCAAAAGCCACACCGCCCTTCTTGCCTTCATAATCAATAAGTACTACATCGCCTTCCTTTACCGTACCCTCTTTCAGGAAATCTTCTGCTGCCAGATAGGAAGCATCATTGTAAAAATAACTCTGTACAGATTTCTCGATTTCCTCGTCGGTAACCTCTGCCTTTGGAGCAACGCTGACAGTCAGGTTCTTGTAATCTCCCAATGTAACATAATCCTCTACAGGCAGAGCACTCAAATCAGTACCCTCCGTCTGTACTACCTCGATACTAGGGGTAATGGTAGCTTCTGCAAGTTTCACAGTTTCTGTACCGGTCTCACCATTCTCCTCGCCACATGCTGCCAGGGCTGATACCACCAATACGCAAGCTAATAAAGCTGCTAATCTTTTTTTCATAATCATGTTCTCTCTTTCTATTAATTAATCTGATCAGTTAATAATTAACCGCATTCAATTTATCATACCACATTTTTCACAAATAGCAAAGACTTCCTTGCGATTTCACACATTTTTAACAAATTTTTTTATACTTTTTTTGTTTTTCCATCTTTATAATCATCATATACCTATTGCCTTATTATCTAAAATTTGCTAAAATAACAATATTAAGTATTAACATATTAGGAGAAACTACATGAAAACAGGTACAATCATTCTGTTGGTGGTTTTAGCACTCCTTGTTGCGGCCGCTGTGGCACTTTACTTTCTTGGTAAGAAAGCCCAGAAAAAGCAGGCTGAGCAGCAGGTACTTCTGGAGCAGAACAAGCAGACTGTGTCCATGCTTATCATCGACAAAAAGAAAATGAAGCTCAAAGAGTCCGGCTTACCGCAAATGGTACTTGACCAGACCCCCAAATATCTGAGAGGCTCCAAGGTTCCCGTTGCTAAGTGCAAAATCGGTCCTCAGATTGTTACTATGATGGTTGACGACAAAATTTTCGACGCTCTCCCTGTTAAGAAGGAAGTAAAGGCTATCATCAGTGGCATCTACATCATGGATGTTAAAGCACTGCACGGAAAGCTCCCTCAGGGCGAAGTAAAGAAAAAGAGCCGTTTCAAGAAGTTTGTAGACAAGCTTCAGGAGAAGGCCGGCGCCAAGCCATTATAATTTCAAAAAAGTTATCGGCTGATTTAATTTTAATATTAAGTCAGCCGATATTTTTTCACTGCCGAGGGCAGCTTTACTATATCATTAACAATATATTTACTACAGATATTTTCTCAAATCCTTGCACAGCTCCTCTTCAATCGATACGAGTCGATTGCAAATATCTTTAGAGGTATCGTCTGCTGCTTTATACTGGTTCAGATATTTTTGAAGTGATTTGACGCCCATATTGCAGCCGTCTGTAATTAAATCGGCCACTGTGGCATCGCTATTGTCCATAGTCATCTTCATGTTGGTCTTCATCCAGGACATACCCTTGGCCATTGGATGTGGGTCCTTTTCACTTTTGCCGTATTTATTAAGCAAAGAGTGAATTTCGTTGCCCAGTTTTTCGTGATGCGCCTTGCTTTCCTGCAAAAGCCCCTTCATGCCGGAATCGTTGATTTTTTCCAAAACATCATCAATAGAAGCTACTGCCATCTTGCTACCCGCATCACATTCTTTTAATAATCTAATAGTATCTGAACTTACCATAATGTCACCTCAACGTTACTTATATAAAAATCTTTTTCTTTATTATCTCAATTAATCAAAATAATATGCGCATATAAAAAAGAAGCTGACGTTCCAACCGACATTAACAGTCAGCCCGGCAGCTCCTTTGCATCATCATATATAATTTGCCTCTATGCGAATGTCATTTTCGCTAAGATACTCGTAATTCACATCCATACTGTAGCGGGCACGCACATAAATACCCTTTTCATCCTCACTTACAGCCACATTTTTGCCTCTTAATGTAAAAAGCAGGTCGCCAAAAGGAGTGGTGTAATTGGTTTGATGTGTCTCTCCCGTTACAATATTCATATGTACATTAATAAGACCCTTCTTGGTCATTTCCAGATATCCCGGCTTTGCTTTTAAAAGCACATCCGTTTTTTCTGTAAAGCCCTCCTGCATCTCCTCGTATTTAATATAATAAAAATCACCAATCTTCTGGCAGGAGCCGGGCATTACATTTTCAATAGTATCTTCACCATCTGCAATGCTTTGGCTAAACTGCATGCCGGTTACATGTACTACTGCCTTTTTGCTCTTGTTATTCACACTCACTCTAATACTCCTCAATATTAATGGTTTTTGCAGACAAAATACCATATTTAATAATAGAATTAGCAAATTGCTTAAACTTCTCTGCACCATCAGACACATAAAACTGGTAAGGGTTGCTGCCCAGCAGTGGTGCTACGCTGTTAAGCAAGTTCTTTTCTGCCAGTAATTTTTTTAGTGCAACAGCAGTCTCATACGCAGGATTTACCAGTGTCACACCCTCTCCCATGACACGTCCGATAACAGAACGAATTAATGGATAATGGGTACAACCCAAAATCAAGGTGTCGATATCCAAATCAATTAATTCACTTAAATACCTGCGTGCTATTTCCATGGTCACAGGGTCTTCCCACAGCCCCTCTTCAACCAAAGGCACAAAAAGCGGACAGGCTTTGCCGTAGATGACAGCATCCTCCCGCAGGCTCTTTATGTATTTAGTATACAGGCCACTATTAATTGTACCCTCTGTAGCAATAACACCAATCTTGCCATTCTGCGTAATATCAGCAGCCATCCGGGCCCCCGGTTTCACCACGCCAATCACCGGAATCTCCAGCTCTGCCTCCAACTCCTCCATCGCATATGCGCTTGCTGTGTTGCAGGCCACTACAATAGTCTTTACCTGATGCGTCTGCAAAAACCTGGCAATCTGCCTGGAAAAACGGGTAATGGTATCCTTACTTTTATTGCCGTATGGCACCCGGGCTGTATCCCCAAAATATATAATTTTTTCATTGGGCATCTGGCGCATAATCTCTCTGGCTACCGTCAAACCACCCACACCGGAATCAAACACCCCAATAGGTGCCTGACTTACATCATTCATCCTATTCATATCAGTCATTTCCAAATCCATGCCAATTTCTTAAAAAAACCCACAGTTTACTTCGATAAGTAACTGTTACTTTATTGTCTAGAATATCTACATACAGCTGCTCCGCGTCCTTTGTGTATTCTTCAGTGCCAACGATTCGATAGGTTCCCTTCACCAACGTCAGCTCCGGAAAAAGGCAGCCCCAGAAGCCATAGCACGCAGTCACTACGGAGATTACATATATAGTATATTTTATGATACTTTTGATATCATGTAAATGCTTTTTCATCGTAATTCACACCTCGCTCTTTCTCAAACCAAGTATGAACTACTTATCAAATTTTATACAAAAGCCGGTAAAATTACTAATCCAAATGCAGCTGTCTGGCAATGGACTCCATCTGATTGTCAATATGAGTAATGGCTGCCGCCGCTGCCGCCTCCTTATTCTTACTCCTAATTGCTTCAAAAATCTGCTGATGCTCCATTACCAATCTGCCATGCATGGAAAAATCCTTGATGTACTCAAAACGATAACGATACATCTGCTCTGCCAGATTATTTACCAACTGTATCAACCGGTTATTACAGGTTGCCTTAATAATGATATCATGCAATGCCACATCTGCAGCCGCAATGGCGCGTGTATCCTTAGTATAAGTAGCCTCCTCAAACTCCTTGCAAGCCACCTCCAGCTGTGCTAGCTCAGACTCTGAGATACGCTCGCATGCCAACTCGGCACAGAGAGCATCCAGGCTACGACGCACCTCCAGTACATCCTGTAAGCTCTTGTTCGTAATCTGGGCCACCTCTGCACCCCTTCTCGGTATCATGGTTACCAGACCCTCGAGCTCCAGCTTACGAATAGCTTCTCGAATAGGCGTACGGCTAACTCCCAGTTTGTCCGCCAGATGAATCTCCATAAGACGCTCACCCGACTTTAATTCTCCCGTCAAAATGGCCTGCCGCAAGGTATTAAATACCACATCTCGCAGTGGTAAAAATTCATTCATAGGTAAGTGCAAATTATCATTCATATACTTTCTCCTGTATCCTTAGTAAAAAACTGAACAATTACAATTTTGTTACAAAAATCTGCTTCGCCACTCCGCCAATCAGCTCTGCTGCCTGACGGGCCTGCTCCTCATCCGTAAAAATTCCAAACACCGTAGGACCGCTGCCGCTCATCAAGGCTCCCTCGGCTCCCGCTGCAAGCATAATCTCCTTGATTTTCTGAATAATAGGATAAGCCGGCACCGTAACCGTTTCCAGCACATTGCCCAGCCTGTCCGTGATTCCCTTTAAATCGCCCTTCTTCAAAGCCTCTATCATGCCATCAATATCAGGATGATACTCCAGTTCATTTGCCTTTAGATTTTCATATACAAATTTGGTAGAAACATTAATATCCGGCTTAGCCACCACCAAGTAACAATCCGGCGGTGCCGGTAATACGCTCAGCACCTCGCCAATCCCCTCTGCCAAGGCAGTGCCGCCCTGTATACAATAAGGTACATCCGCACCAAGCTTTACACCAAACTCCTTCAGCTTATCTATATCATAACCAATTTCATACAATTCATTAATGCCCAAAAGTGTGGCTGCCGCATCTGTACTGCCCCCTGCCATACCTGCCGCAATAGGAATATGCTTCTCCAAGGTAATGCTTACACCGCCCGTCACACCTGCCACGTCCATAAGAAGCTTGGCTGCCTTATATATCAGATTATTACCATCCACCGGCAGCTCCTCATTGTCCACCTGCAAATGGATGCCCTCCTTAGCTTTTGTAAAGGTGAGCACATCATAAATCCCTACCGTCTGCATAATCATGCGCACCTCATGGTAGCCGTTTGGCAGACGCCTTACAACATCTAGTCCTAAATTAATTTTGGCATAAGCCTTACGTGTAATAGTTTTGTCCATTGGTCTGCCCTCCTTATCAAGTCCGGTAAATAAATGTAAACGGTATTCGCGTGTATACAAAATACAAGATTGTACTTAATTTTATACAATTTTGAAAGATTTGTCAAGAGATACAGCCACTTATAACTCAAAAAGCGTGGCAAGATGCTTCCTACCACGCTCTTTTTAGCTTTTTATTATCTTACTTTCTCCTTCTTTTGCTTTCCTACGCCCCGGCCCCCTTTACCAGCAGCATGCTCTCCCCGGCCTTTAGTATATCCGTGCTCATATTATTCAAACGCTTCATTTCTTCTACAGGCATGTAGTAGCGTTTACCATATTCCCACAGCGGTGTATCCTGGTCTGCAAAGCACACTACCATACTTGGGAGGTTTGCAAATTTATCTGTATCCAGAGGCTTACATTGTGCATTTCCCACGCACTGATGGTTTTCGCTGCTCAATACCAAAACAGAAAATGCCACGATACCTTTCAGCTCCATTTCTTCACTGTCAATCTGGGAAGCATCCACTTGCTCCAGTCTAGGCTCAATAAAAATGGTTGGCTTCTCCTGCATCATGCCTGACTCCCCGGCCATAGTTCCTTCCATTTCCATGGTGTACGGTACCATACACTCTGTAACCGCATAAGGCATTTCTTCTTCACCAGTTAAATACAAAATTTGGAACAGCACGCTGCCCATCAGGCTGAGCTTTCCATCTTCCCAGCTTTCCCTGTCAGGGAAAATGGTACCACTGGTATGTAATAGCTGCACTGCCCTTGGTGTGCCATCCTTCATTCGATGGCTCTGCTTCATTTTACACTTGCCTTCCCCTGCAATATGCAGTACCGGTGCATGCACCGTTTTCATCTCAGGCATTACCTCCTGACCGGTGCTGTAAATATCCTGTAACAGTGCAATTTTTTCTTCGCTGTAAATACGGATTTGCAAATCCAGCGCAGCTTCTAAAAAGAGTACCCTGTCTTCTCCATCGAAGTCCTGTTTTATGTCTACGGTGCATTGATTTAATACCGGCATCACGCTGACAATCATATCACTTTGGCATCCGCTGCATTCAATCAAGCCATGGAAAGGCACTTTCTTACTAAGCATTTTTACTGCCTGGGTAACACCCTGCGCCGTATAAATAAAGTAACAATTTAATTCTCCCTTGAGGCTGATTTTGCCATCCATAGCTCTGGTCTCCATATCCCCCAGGGAAACATGCTTCCAGAGAATATTCTGTATAGCCGGATAACCACTTGGAAGCTCCAACTCCTCTTTTACTCGAAATACGTCAGATTTTTTCTGACACAATTGCAATACATCTCTGGTTTCATAGCGCTTTTCCATGTCATTGCCACAATTTACAATATCGTCGGTCCACTCCTCTTCTGCCAACTGATGCATGCACACATACAGCATTACTACTGACTGAATAGAAATTTTTCTGGTATTAATCATGGAAACCTTAAAATCCTCGATAACGCCCTTGGCTGCTGCCAAATCACCCGGTGTGGCACCGTTTACATTAATTACTTCCTCGAATGGCAAATTGCCGCTCATCTGCTCCAGCCTGCCGCCTGTACCTGTTTGGTACAAAATCTGATACTGTAGATTGCCCTTTACTACCACCTGATCCCGACCTACCCGTGTCTCGTCCACATGCAGTGCAGCATTCTTTAAAAGAATCGCCAAACAATCTCCTTTGGCATCCGGCACATTCATGTCTTCTTCTATGGTCATTTGGGTAGCAGTTTCCCATTTTTTCTGCTCCATATGAATATTGCGATACAAAAAATCCATAATAAAACCTCCCAACATATATATTTATTCTATGTTGGAAGGTTCCTTGTTATGTCATATTTAATTATATCTCGTGCACTACATACACTTTGTCCGCTAACGGATGGCATATCACAGCTCTGTTCTGCCATCTAGTGCACGCAAAAGCGTCACCTCATCAATATACTCCAAATCACCGCCTACCGGCACGCCACTGGCTATACGGGTAACCTTAATACCTGCCGGCTTAATCAGCTTACTGATATACATTGCCGTAGTTTCACCCTCCAGACTGGAATTCGTGGCAATTATCACCTCATCCACCTCTTGCTGCAGACGCTGTATCAGCTCAGAGAGACGAATGTCCCCCGGTCCAATCCCCAGCATTGGAGAGATGGCACCGTGGAGCACATGATACACACCTTCGAACTTTCCGGTCTTTTCATAGGCCGCCAAATCACGAGGATTCTCCACTACCATAATCACTCTATGATTACGATTTTCATTGCTGCAAATAGGGCACCTTTCCTGATCTGTAAGGGTAAAACACTCCTTACAGTATCTTACGTGTGTTTTGGCATTTATCATAGCCTGACTCAAGCCCTCCACACGTTCTTTAGGCATATTCATAATGTGAAAGGCCAAACGCTGGGCAGTTTTCTGACCGATACCCGGCAACGCCCCCAGCTCCTCTATTAACTTATTTATATGCCCACTGAACATATCCATTAGAAAGGAAATCCTCCTAAACCGCCTGTCATCTTGCTCATCGCTGCATTAGAAGCATCATCTGCCTGCTTCATGGCTTCATTGATGGCAGCCATAATTAAATCCTCTAACATTTCCACATCGTCAGGATCTACAGCATCCTTGGATAACTTGATACTGGTCACTTCCTTCTTGCCTGTCACAGTAACCTCTACAGCTCCTCCACCGGACTTAGCCGTATAGGTAGCCTCCTCTAAAGCCTTCTGGCTTTCCTCCATCTGACGCTGCATTCTCTGCGCCTGCTTCATTAAATTATTCATATTGCCGGGCATACCCATGCCGCCCGGATATCCTCCACGCTTTGCCATAATCTGGTCTCCTTATCTATAAAATATATATGCTCCCGCTATGCCGGACAGTTCATTTTCCGCCTGCCGCCATGCACGATGCTTTTTAATCCGTCTCCTCATAAATACATTTATGAAGCGATTATTCCTCATCCATGCCCTCTTCCAGCAAATCCATGCGAATCAACTCAGAAGTGTCCGGATACTGTCTCTCAAACTCGCCAGCCTGTGAAATCGGCACGATACGCACCGGCACATGCTTGCCCACCGCATCCTCAAAAAAATCCTCCAATGCCTGTACATTCTCCGGAAACTTAATAAAATAGTCGCTATCATAACCGTCCGGAATACCAATTACCAGTTCCCCCTCAGGTGAAACCGAAAGCTCTGTATTTTTCAAGCTGGTTTTCATCAGTCCTGACATTTCCCTGCGATAGCCGGTAAAATTCTGAATAACCTCAACTAACTCCTCCGGCAGGACTGTGGGAAGCTTTGGTCTCTCTACAACTTGCCTGGGCGTCTCCATGGAATAGCCCGGTGCCGCCTGCACTACAATACCCTTTTCCACCTGCTCCTCTACAGCTCTCACACGCTCAAGCACAGCCGCTGTGTCAATCTCCATGGCCGGCTTACACAACTTAATCAGAGCAATCTCAATCAAAATACGCTTTCCATTTGCAAAACGTAACTGACCTGACAGCTCAGACATAATGCGAATATATCTGAGCAGGCTCTCTGTTTCAATCATAGAAGCTTCTTCCTTCAACTTCAACAGATTGTCAGAGGACACATCCATAATATCCTCCATAGCCTGCATCTCTGCGGCGCTGCCTTCAGCAGCAGAAGCCTTTAATAACATCAAATTGCGTAAGTACCAGGTGAAGTCCAAAACGAACTGGGTCAGCTCTCTGCCCTGAATAACCACATCCTCAAGTATCTGAATGCAGCCAACTACATTACGAGCCATAATCTCTCGTATCAACCCGGAAAACACCCCGGTATCCACTGCTCCAAGCACGTCCAACGCCTTATCAAAGGTAAGCGTCTGCCCAATATGAAAAGCAATGCACTGGTCCAAAAGACTCAGACCATCTCTCATGGAGCCATCTGCCGCCTTAGCAATATAACGCAGCGCTTTCTCTTCTACGTCCACGCCCTCAACATCTACCAACTCACGCAACCTGGCAGCTATGGTATCTATGGTAATACGTTTAAAATCATATCGTTGACAACGTGATAAAATGGTAATCGGAATCTTATGCACTTCCGTAGTGGCCAATATAAATATAACATAGCTTGGTGGCTCCTCCAAGGTCTTTAAAAGGGCATTAAAGGCTCCGATAGAAAGCATGTGAACCTCATCGATAATATAAACCTTGTACTTACCCTCTGCCGGAGAATAAGACACCTCATCCACAATTTCACGGATATTATCCACACCATTATTAGAGGCTGCATCGATTTCGATTACATTCATGCTGGTGCCCGCTGCAATAGCCCTACAGGTAGCACATTCCTCACATGGACTGCCTTCTACAGGATGCTCGCAATTCACCGCCCTGGCAAAAATCTTGGCAATACTCGTCTTACCGGTGCCTCTGGTGCCTGTAAACAGGTATGCATGCCCCACCCTGCCTGCTTTTATCTGATTGGTTAATGTAGTTACAATATGATCCTGACCCTTTACCCCTTCAAAGGTAGCCGGACGAAACTTCCTATAAAGTGCAGTATACGACATAAGGCACTCCTTTCCATATTCTCACTATTATAATTTATCACACTTCTGCAAAATTTACAATGAATAAATAAAGATGAAGCACTAGTATACCAGATACTTCATCTTTATTATATGTAAATCTATTAATTATACAGTGATGTACCG